>CAKPAX010000008.1 GCA_934133175.1 uncultured Clostridia bacterium
TCACTACATATACGAACTGAATCATCAATCATAATATCAATATGATGTTCTATACATTTTTCAGTTTTAGAATGTTTATCAGATGCATCTGTTAATATTAAATTATCACAATAAATATTATTATCTTTAAGCCACTCTTTTGTCATTTTTTTAGGATTTGTATAATCTCCATTATCTCTTCCTGTAATTATATAAATTAAATTTCCATCTTTATGTAATTTATCTATATATTCTTTTGCACCTTTAATAACTTTTAATTTTTTAGCAATTCTTTGTATGTTATTTTTATAAAAATTTTGTTCTTCTGTTTCTGACCAATCGAACATACCATTTCTAATATTCTTAGCATTTTTATTAATGATACCTGTATTTCTTAATTGTTTATCATATTCTATATATTCTTTTAATAATTCTTCATTAAAGTTTGAAATAACATTATCTATATCTATTCCTATATTCATTTGTCCCCCAAAAAATCATACAATAATTATCAAAATTATACTATATACAATAGAAATATTCTAGTCTTAAAATATATTTAATTTTAGAAATGCTTATTTTAATAAAATTTAAATTCTATACTCTAAAATTCACCATGACAATAACAAATTTAATTAATTGTTGTACTAGTTTTTCCTTTTCCAACTACTCTTTCTTGCAATGCTCTCCATGTATTACATCCTACAATTCCATCAACACTAAGTCCCACCTTTGATTGAAAATTTCTAACAGCTGTATAAGTTTTTGTTCCAAATACTCCATCTAGTCCTCCTGTATTATAACCTAATGTATTTAAACCATCTTGTGCAATAAGTACATAAACCCCTTTACTTCTTTGTCTAATTAAGGGATAACCTCCAGTACTACATGCGGGGGTTCCTATTCGATCATCAAAGTGCACCCATGATGGTGTTAAAGAAATTGGTTCTACATAACTCCATATTTTAGAATTACTTGCACTATTCCATAAAACTCTTCTTTGTGTTTCATTCAAATTTTGTCCTACATCAAACGCAACCCCTGCGTAATGTTGACTTTGATTTCCATGACCACCGCTCATATGATCTTTTAAAAGCAAATCCTACATATATAGGTCTACCATATATATATCTTTGACTATTCCAACTCTGCATAGTTCTTTTTGTTGTCCATAAAATATTACTTTTACTTGAACCCCTAAATTCTCTAACTCTCAGAGTTCCATTAGTATTATATGGCATGGATTGATTTTCTCCTCTATAATATGTCTCCATTCTATTTGTATCTTGATTATAAACTAATATTTTTGCCACACAAAAAACTCCTTTCATAATTTTATATTATTTTATGAAAGGAGTTTAAAATTTGTTATTTTTTTATACTTCTTCTATAGCTCTTACTACTACTCTTTCTTTACTATCATCTGTACAAGTAATTAAAGTAACTTCTCTTTTTCCATCTGTCTTTTGAGTTGTATCTCTAACATCTGTTGGATCTACATTATGCATATCATAAATTTTATATGTTACTGTTGTTCCAGTTAAATCCATAATTTCTATAGAATCTCCTATATCCAATTTTGGAACTTTACTAAAAAACCTATTATTTCTATAATTATGTCCAACTATACAAAAATTACCTACTTCATTTGGGTTTGGTCCCCAAAATTTACATGGAGCTATTTTTAATAATGCATCTGATGTTTCAGAAAGTATTGGATAATTTACATTTATTTTAGGAATTTTTACCACACCAACTGTAGCATATATGTTTCCATTATTGTCTTTATAAGTATTTGGTATTATTTGCTCTTTTACATTTGTATTAACCTTATTAACAGAAGCATTATTTACTACTGGTTGAATATCTTTTAATTCTTCTTCAGTAGTATCATCTAATGCTACCACTAAAACATTTCCTACTGATTTTGCAGTCGTATCATCTTCTATTTCATCAATATTCATTGAAGATAAAATTTCTTGTGATACCGCTTCACTTCTATTTCTATCATATTCTGCATAAATACATACAGAACACAAAACAATTACTAAAAAAAGAGATAATATAAAATCAAATTTATACATCTTTTTCTTTCTTTTAAGTTCTGGTGTTATATATAATTTTTGGGTTATAAGAATTTGATTCATTTTTATCTCCTTTCTCCAAATCTCCTATAAAAATTATAACATTTATACAATAAAAAATAAAGTACTTTTTTCATTTATTCTTAAAATTTGTTATGAAAATTTCGCACTTTATTATATATGTGTTATACTAATTTGTTAGCAATTTGAGCAAACTCATCTAATGTAAGTTTTTCGGGTCTTATATTTATGTCAATATTTAATTCCTTTAAAACTTTAATTCCATCTTCCTTATTTAAAAATACTTTTGAATTTACTAGTGAATTTAACAATGTTTTTCTTCTTTGCATGAAAGCTTTTTTTATAATATTAAATAATAACTCTTTATTCTTAACTTCAATTGGTGGATTTTTTCTTATATTTAATTTTATTACTTCTGATGTTACTTCTGGTTCAGGAATAAATGAATTATTTTCTACTTCTAATATTTTTTCAGATGTACAATAATAATATATTGCATATGTTATTGCACCTGTATTTTTTCCTCCTGGTATTTCTATAAGTCTATCTGCTACTTCCTTCTGTATCATAACAGTTATACTATTTATATCTAAATTGCTTTCTAATAATTTCATTATTATTGGTGTAGTTATATAGTAAGGTAAATTTGCTACTATTTTTACATTTTTTATTTCATTATTTTGTTTTTGTTCTTTAATTATTTTATTCAAATCTGTTTTTAAAATATCATTATTTAAGATTTCAATATTATCATATAATTTAAATCTATCATTTAAAATTTTAATCATATTTTTATCTAATTCAACACAAATTACCTTATTAGCTTTTTCTAATAAAAATCTTGTTAGTGTTCCAAGACCTGGCCCTATCTCTATAACCAAATCTTCTTTTGTAATATTAGAATTATCTATAATTAAATCAACTACATTTTGATTTATTAAAAAGTTTTGTCCTAAACTTTTATTTGCTCTAATATTATATTTATTCATTATAAATCTTGTTTCTTCTAAAATATCACTCATATCTAACCTCACTTATTTTATTTTACTATGGATTTATAATTTATACAATATTTAGTATTGATTTATATATTTTTTTACTATAAAATGTATATAATTTAATTTTTAAAAATGGTGATATTATGGAAAAAAATAATAAAAATAGAAATTCCAAAAAAACAAATAATAAAAAAGTAATAAAATTAAAAAATGATTTTAATGTTAATAATATGATATCAAACAAAAAATTAAAAACAATTACTATTGTAGTATCAATTTTATTGCTTGCTTTAATTATTAGAATTGCTTGGATTCAATTTATACAAGGCTCTTCTTTAAAAGAAATGAGCTATTCTCAGCAAAATATTAACCAAATAATAAGTCCCAAAAGAGGTAATATATATGATTCTACAGGACAATCTTTAGCAATTAGTACTCAGGTAGATACAATTACAATTAATCCAAAAAAAATCAAAGCAAAAGATAAAACAGATGAATCAACAAAAGCTCTACAAGAAAAAGTAGCAAAAGGTCTTTCAGAAATATTTGAACTTGACTATAATGAAACACTTGAAAAAGTTCAAAGTACTTCCGCTGTCGAAACAATTGCAAGAAAAGTTGAACAAGATAAAGTTGATGAATTGAAAACATGGATGAAAACAAATAAGATTACTGTTGGAATAAATATAGATGAAGATACAAAGAGATATTATCCTTATTCAAGTTTAGCTTCTGCTGTAATAGGATTTTGTGGAACAGATAATGATGGTAGATATGGTATAGAAAATAAATGGAATTCTGTTTTATCTGGTACAGCCGGAAAAATAGTAAGTTCAAAAGATGGTAGTCAATCAGAAATTCCTAATAGTGAGCAAACTTACATTGCTGCACAAAACGGTAGTGATTTAACTCTTACTATAGATATAAATATTCAAAACACAATAGAAAAATACTTAAAGCAAGCTGTAGAAGATAATTCTTGTGAAAGAGGCGGAAATGTAATCGTTATGAATCCTAAAACAGGTGATATATTAGGTATGGCTTCATATCCTAATTATGATTTAAATAATCCAAACTCTCCAAATTCAACATTATCTATAAATTGGGATTCATTATCAGCAGAAGAAAAATCTAACTCTTTATATAAAATGTGGTCAAATAAATCTATACATGAAACTTATGAACCAGGATCTACATTTAAAACAATAACTGCAGCAGTTGCTTTAGAAGAAAATATTACAGGAACAGATGTAACAAATGACTTTATATGTAATGGTTCAGAAAATGTTAATGGAACAGTAATTAAATGCTGGAGATCTACTCCTCATGGTTATTTAACATTAAGAGGTGCCCTAGAAAATTCTTGTAACCCTGCCCTTATGCAATTAGGTAAAAGAATTGGTGCATCTACATTATATAAATATTATAAAGCATTTGGTCTG
This sequence comes from uncultured Clostridia bacterium, assembly GCA_934133175.1. GTDB lineage: Bacteria > Bacillota > Clostridia > TANB77 > CAG-508 > CAG-269. The sequence goes on from CAKPAX010000008.1 coordinate 4,525, forward strand.
TTTGATAAAACAGGAGTTGCTCTACCAGGAGAATCAAATAGTATTTTTCATGATTTAAGTGACGTTGGCCCTGTTGAACTTGCTACAATGTCATTTGGACAAAGATTTAATGTAACACCTTTGCAAATGATAACTGCAATATCTGCAATAGCAAATGATGGTGTTTTAATGCAACCTAGAATAGTTAAAGAAATAACTAATTCAGAAACTGGAGCAAAAACAACTGTTGAACCAGTTACAGTAAGGCAAGTACTATCAAAACAAACTTCTGACAAAGTGAAATCAATGATGGAGTCTGTTGTACTACATGGAACAGGAGGAAATGCTAAAGTTAATGGATATTCAATTGGTGGTAAAACAGGAACATCTGAACCTCCTTCTGGTAATAAAGAAGCTGGTTATGTTGCATCATATGTTGCTATATCTCCAATTGAAAATACAGAAGTTGTATTATTATTAACACTATATAAACCTCAAGGAAAGAGCCATCAAGGTGGAACAATAGCAGGTCCAGTTGTTGGTCAAATGCTTTCAGAAATATTACCTTATTTAGAAGTATCATCTGAAGAAAGCTCAACATCAACTACAACTTCAAATTCTACAAAAACCTTACCTAATGTTACTAATAAAACTGTAACTGAAGCAAAAAAAATATTAGAAGAATATGGTTTAACTGCAAGTTATTCTGTATCTGGAAATGCTAATAGTTTGTTAGTTACAGATCAAGTTCCAAAACCAGGAACACAACTATTATCTGGTTCAATTGTAAAATTATATTCAGAAGAAAATAATGTACGTACTTCTGTAACAGTACCAGATTTAAAAGGAATGTCTGCAGCGCAAGCTACAAATTCTTTAAAATCTAAAAATTTAAATATAAGTATTGATGGAACAGGTGTTGTAATATCTCAAGATTATGCAAAAGATTCTACAGTTGAAGAAGGAACTGTTATAAAAGTAACACTAAAACAAAATAAAGGTGAAGCACACTAAAAAAAAAAGCACATAAATATTAGTATTTATGTGCTTCTTTTTATCTTTGATTTTTCTTATATTTTTCTAATGCTCTTGCTACTTGATCTGGGCATGATGTTCCTCTCATACCACATGGAATACCTTTTAGCATTTCTATAACCTCATCAACAGTTCTACCTACTACTAATTTTGATACTCCTACAGTATTTCCTGGACAACCACCTATTATTTGTAATTTTTTTATTATATTATTTTCTATTTCAAAAATCATTTTTCCTGAGCAAACACCTTCAGGTATATATTCAAATTGCATTATCATCATCTCCTTCATAAAATAATTATAATAGAGGAAGCTCCAAAAATCAATAGCAATTTTTTACATTATGTTTTACTATTTTTTATTTCAATTCCAACAAATAGTATTGTTCTATTATTTTTTAAATATTCAGTTAAATAATTATTATATAAACTAATATCTACCTTTTTCCTTAAGTATTGAAAAAGATTAACAAAATATATCATCTCTTTTTTATTGTTATAAATTGTTGTTTCTAGTAATATACATTTTTTACATTCATTAACTTCTAATTCTGTTATTATTATCCCATTATTTTCTATATCTTTATTTAATATTGAACAATAACAAAATATCGATTCTTTTATTTTATCCTTTTCTATAAAATTTAAATATATATTTAAATTTTCATTATTTTCTAAACTCACGTTTACTTTTAGAAGAGAAAAAGAATATTCTAAGGCCTCTTCTATACTTGTGTAATTTATTTTTTTTATTCTTTGTTGCACTGATTCTTCAATTAATTTTTTTATAATATTTTCAGTAATTTCATTCTTTAATATATCAAATTTCATATTTGGCAGCCTATTTTCTTTATTAATTAACACACATCCTTTCTATATTATTTTACTCCATTTTTTCATCTTTCCAATATTGGTCCAACAAAAAATCTAATTGCTTAATAGCCTTACAATTATCTATAGCATATTGTTTTAATTCTCTATCACTTCCTTCTAAATATGCAATCCATGCATCTTCTTTATTTTCTATTAACTTTCTCTTTTTCAAAAATTTTTTTAACTCTATTGTGTGAAGTTCTATATCCTTGTTTTCTTCTAATAAGTTAGTATTTTCTTTAATTTTAATAATTTTGTGATACTCTTTTGAACTAAAATAATTAAAATCTAATATATTTATAGTAATAGTATCCACTTCTTTATTTTGATCTTTATATTCTAATTGATTTCCATGTATTTGAGCATAATATAGTAATAATTTATTTTGGATATAATACCCGTCAATAATTTGAATTCCTACATTTAATTCTTTATTATCTTTTGTAATAATTCTTACATCTGCAATACCAAAATTTTCTTCTTGTGGTAAAAATTTTGACATTTTTTCTAAGTATGGATGTAATTTTATCTCTTCTATTTCCACTTTTAAAAAAGCTTCTATAAAATCTTTTATTATATCTAAACTTGTCTCTTTGTTTAATACTTTCCTTAAAACATAATTGCTTTTAGACACAAAAAGTCTATTCATTTAACGCCTTCTTTCTAAATAATTTTAACTATCCTCCCTATTACTTAATAATTTTAAAATAATTGATTTCTTATAAGATAAAACTTTAATGAGCTATAACTCTAATTGAAAAAATGTAACTTTGATAAAATAATTTTGAATAAATATTTTTTGTTACGTAAATTATATAATTTATATTTTGAGTATAATATTTTTTTACATATATTGTCAACATTTTCGACAAAAATTTATTTCTTTTTCATCGCAAAATTCGACATTTGTGTAATTATTTTTAGAATTACTATTGTATTAAAAGTCTAAAATTCTTATTTTAATATAAAGCAAAGTATTTATATTATAAGAATTTCAACAATTTTCCTATAGCATAATAAAATGCCTAAATATGTAATTATTTATTTTACAAATTTAGGCATTTTATCATTTTTAATTATATCTTTTAGCTCTAATTCATTTGAACTTTTCCTACAATATCATTTATATCATCTATATTGTGCATTTTCATGTAGTCTTCTATTCCTTTTACTGTATTAACACTAGTATAAGGATCAATAAAATTACCTGCACCTATAGAAATTGCTTGAGCTCCTGCAAGCATAAATTCTATTGCATCATCTCCGTTTACAATTCCTCCCATTCCAAGAACTGGAATATTAACAGCTTGTGCAACTTGATATACCATTCTAACTGCAACTGGTTTTATAGCTGGACCAGAAAGTCCTCCAGTATTATTAGCCAAAACTGGTTTTCTTTTATTTATATCAATTTTCATTCCTAATAATGTATTTATTAAAGAAACTCCATCTGCTCCTGCATCTTCAACAGCTTTTGCAATACTTGCTATATCTGTAACATTTGGTGTTAATTTTACAATTAAAGGTTTATCTAAAACTTTTCTAACTTCACTTGTAACTTGTTTAACACCTTCATATGTATTACCAAATGCCATACATCCAGCTTTTACATTTGGGCAAGATAAATTTAACTCAACTCCGTCTATATCAAGAGTATTTAATATTTTGCAAAGTTCAACATATTCATCAATTGAGCTTCCACAAGCATTTACAATTATGGCTGTATCAAACTTTCTAAGCCATGGTAAATCATTTTCTGCAAAATATTCAACTCCTGGATTTTGAAGTCCAATACTATTTAACATTCCACTTGCTGTTTCACATACTCTTGAAGGTTTATTTCCACTTCTTGGCTTTAATGATGTTCCTTTTGTTATAATTCCTCCTAATTTACTTAAATCAAAAAACTCACTATATTCTCTTCCATATCCAAAAGTTCCTGAAGCAACTGTTACTGGATTTTTCATTTTTATTCCGGCTAAATTAACTTCTGTTTTCATATTATTAATCTCCTTTTTAGTTTATATTAATTGGTAGAACTATATTTCTACATCTTTTGCCTCAAATACTGGTCCTGCTTTACATACATGCACATATTCTGGTTTTTCGCTAGAACTTTCTGCTGTCTTAACAGCACAACCTAAGCATACTCCTAATCCACATCCCATTTTCTCTTCTAAAGAGATTTGGCAAGGAATATTTTTTTCTATAGCATAATTTCTAACAGCTTTAAGCATTGGTAAAGGTCCACATGCAAAAATACAATCTATTTTTCCATCTTCAACATCTTTTTTCAAAAAGTCTATTGCAAAACCTTTTTCAGAATATGATCCATCATCTGTTGTAAGAATTAATTCATTTGCTAATTCTTTAAATTCATCTTCTAGAACAACAAAATCTTTATTTCTAAATCCTAAATAGATATTTACATTTTTTCCATCATTTTTTGCATTTTTAGCTAATTCATATAATGGAAATACACCAATTCCTCCACCAATAATTGCAATATTTTGAAAATCATTATATTCAAATGTTCCATGTCCTAAAGGTCCTATTATATCAATAAGATCTCCTTCTACCTTTTCTGATAATATTTTTGTTCCTTTTCCTTTAACTTGGAATATAAACTCTAAAATTCCATTTTCTTTATCCATATTGTGTATACTTATTGGTCTTCTTAAAAATGGTTCAACATTATCTGATACTCTAATTTCTATAAATTGGCCTTGTTTAGCGTCTTTTACTATATCAGGTGCTTCAACACTATATTTAAATATGTCTGATTTTAATTGTTCTTTTTTTATTAGTTTAGCAAAACTTTTTACTGGCATTTTATTTCCTCCCTATTTTATACTACTATTTAATTCATCTCTCATACGAATTGCCTCTGCTCTAGTTGCTTTTGCATAATCTTTTTCTTCAAACTTATCTTTCCATCTGTCTGACTTATATGCACACATTAAACTTCTTGACGCATTTACAATTCCACCTAATCCATTTTTATCAAATCCTAAAGCAATATCATCTGCTTTTCCTCCTTGTGCACCATAACCAGGAATTAGGAAAAATGTATGCGGAGCAGTTTCTCTTATTTGACTTAATTGTTCTGGATATGTTGCTCCTACAACAGCAGCAATACTACTATAACCATATTCTCCAATTAAATCTTCTCCCCAAGTTTCCACAAGTTTTGCCACTTTTGTGTATACTTCTTCTCCTGTTTCTAGTTTTAAATCTTGTAAATCACCAGATGAAGGATTTGAAGTTTTTACTAAGATAAATATACCTTTATCATATTTTCTACAATCTTCTATAAATGGTTTTACACAATCTGTTCCCATATATGCATTTATAGTAACAAAATCAACATCATATATATATTCTTCTTTTTCTCCTATTGGAGTTTTTCCTAAAAATGCATTAGAATATCCTGCAGCAGTTGAACCTATATCTCCTCTTTTTATATCTGCAATTACTACCATTCCTTTTTCTCTAGCATAATCACATGTTTCTTTAAATGCTTGCATTCCTGGAATTCCAAACATTTCATAAAATGCTATTTGTGGTTTTATTGCAGGAATTATATCATACGTATTATCAATTAATTCTTTATTATATTCTATAATTGCCTTACATACTTCTTCTAGACTTTTTCCATATTTTTCTTTTACACAATTTGGTAACATATCATATCTTGGATCTAATCCCATTACTGTAGGATTGTTTGTTTCTTTTATTTTGTTTATTAATTTATCAATCGCCTTCATTAATTTCCTCCACCTTATTTATCTTCATATACAATATTTCCACTTACAATTGTATATTTATTTCTTCCTTTTAACTTTTTATCTATAAATGGACTATTTTTTGATTTTGAAACAACCATTTCTTTTGTATAAACATATTCTTTATTTGGATCTATTATTGTTATATCTGCTGTTTTTCCTTCTTCTATAGTTCCTTTATCATCTAATCCTAATAATACAGATGGATTATTTGATGTTAATCTAGCAACATCTAAATATGTTAAATGACCTGGTTCAACCAAATTCATTATTATTGCTGGCACAACAGTCTCAAATCCTATTATTCCATTTGGTGCTTGAGCTAGTCCTTTTGCTTTTTCTTCTTCAGCATGTGGAGCATGATCTGTTATTATACTATCTATTGTTCCATCTTTTAATCCTTCAATAATAGCTTGTCTATCTTTTTCTTCTCTTAATGGCGGATTCATTTTTGCATTTACTCCTGATTTTAGTACTTCTTCTACTGTAAATGTAAAATAATGTGGACATGTTTCACAAGTTACTTTTACTCCTCTTTCTTTTGCATCTCTTATCATATTAACGCTTGTTTTTGTACTTATATGACAGATATGTGCTCTTACATTATTTGTTTCTGATATTACTATTTCTCTTGCTGCCATTATTTCTTCTGCTTCTGGCAATACTCCTTCAACTCCTAATCTTTCTGCAATTTCACCGGCATTTATTGCACCACTTGAAACAGATTTTTCTTCACAGTGTGATGATACAAATGTACCTAATTTATCTGCTTCTATTATTGCCTGTCTCATAAATCTTGCATTAACAACTGGCATACCATCGTCTGAAAATGCAATTGCTCCTGCTTTTTTTAATTCTTCAAAATTTACTAATTCTTCACCTTTTTCTCCTTTTGTTACAGGTGCATAAGGAAGAACATTACATAAGTTTACTTTTTTACCTTTTTCTATTACTTCTTTTAGTACTTCTACTGTATCTGGTGCTGGCTTTGTATTTGGCATTGGACATATTGTTGTAAATCCACCACAAACAGCACTTTTGGATCCTGTTTCTATTGTTTCTTTATGTTCGAAACCTGGTTCTCTTAAATGACAATGCATATCTATCATACCTGGTAAAATAACTAAATCTGTACAATCAATTATTTTGTCTGCATCTTCATTTATATATTTTGCAACCTTTTTTATTTTTTTTTCTTCTATTAGTATATCAAGATTTTCTTGCACATTATTTTTATAATCTGCAACTAGTCCATTTTTTAGTAAAATTCTCATATAATTCCTCCTTAATTTTTTTATATATTATCATTTTTTTTAAACCTATTCAATAGTTTTCTTGTATAAAACTTATATTGACTTTTTCTATTTTTTATTTTAATATTATTACAATTATAATTTTAGGAGGAATTAAAATGTCAGATATAATGTCATATCTTTTTAAAACAAATGCAGTAAGATTTTGTCCAGAAAACAAACCTTTTTGGTATACTTCTGGAAAAATAGGACCATATTTTATAAATACTCATTTTGTATATGGTAGTGAAGAAGAAGCAACTTCTTTATTAAAATTTATTGACGAAGCATTAAGCAATAAAATGACTTTACCAAAAAAAGTTTTTGAAAAAACTTTAGAACAATATAAAACAAATTCAATATATCAAGATGTTATAAATCATATGATATCTTATATTAAAGAAAACATTGATATATCAGAAATTGATTATGTTTCAGGAGGAGAAAGAAGAGACTGGTTTTTCTCTAATGTTATAGCACATTTATTAAATAAACCTCACATTTCAATTTACAAAGATTTATCAACTGTTGTAAGTGATTGTAATTTTGAAAATACAGAAAAAGTAACAGATTTATCTGGTAAAAAGGTTTTACATGTTGCAGATTTAATAACTATAGCTTCAAGTTATATTCGTGCTTGGATTCCTGCAATCAAAAATCTAAATGCTAAAATATGTTGGTCATGCGTTGTTGTTGATAGAATGCAAGGTGGACAAGAAAAGCTTGCTGCTGAAGGAGTAAAATCTTTATCTTTAGTTAATATTGATAAAAATTTATTTAAAAAAGCTTTAGATATGAATATAATTAATGAATCACAATTTGATATGTTAAATAAATTTTTTGAAAATCCCGATGATACAATGAAACAATTTTTAATTAATCATCCAGAATTTTTAGAAAATGCCTTGAATTCTGATGAAAAAACAAAAGGAAGAGCTAAATTATTAATAGATGGAAATTTATATGGCATTAATTAGAAAAAATCTATTAAGAACAAAAGCGGACATTAATAACTTTTGTACTTATTAAAACATTTTGAAGTCCGCGTCTTTGTTCGTGCGTGAAATTTGCAAAGCAAATTTCTGTGCAATATATTTATATTATAGGAAGTTCGAAGAACTTTCCTATAATATAAAATAAAACAACTTAGGTAAAACCTAAGTTGTTTTATTTTATTTTGAAGCAATGTAATATCCTACACCTCTTTTAGTTATTAATATTTTTGGCATAGAAGTATCTTTTTCTATTTTTTCTCTAATTCTTCTTACAGTAACATCTACAGTTCTTATATCTCCATAATATTCATACCCCCAAACCTTTTCTAGTAAAAGTTCTCTTGTTACTACTTGACTTGGTTGCATAGCTAAAAACTTTAATACTTCAAATTCTCTTAAAGTTAAATCAATTATTTCCCCTCTAACTTTAACTTCAAATTTATCTAAATCTAATTCTAAATCTCCAACTACTATTTTATTGCTATTTTTATTTTCATCCTTTTTTTCTGACTTTGTCTTTTCTGAACTTATATTTAATTCAGCTTTTCTCAAATTTGCTTTAATTCTTGCCATTAATTCTCTTACACTAAATGGTTTTGTAACATAATCATCTGCACCTAATTCTAACCCTAAAATTTTATCAATTTCTTCATCTTTTGCAGTTAGCATTAATATAGGAACATTTAATGAATTTCTTATTCTTTTACAAACTGTTAGTCCATCCATTTTTGGAAGCATTATATCTAATAAAATTAAATCAGGTTTTTTATCTAATGCTATTTCTACTGCTGTAACACCATCATTAGCTTCTAAAGTATTATATCCTTCTTTTTGTAAATTATATACTAAAATATCTACTATAGGTTTTTCATCATCAACAATTAAAATTGTTTTTGCTTGTCTTTCTAATTCTTCTTCCACTAGAATTCCCCTTTCATCTTTAAGGATTAATATATAATACTTATATCACAAAAGAAAATATTATACAAGATTTTTTTTCATTTTTATTACATTTTTGTTACATTATTATTTCTATATTAAATATTTTTCCTTTTTTGTCCAATAAGAATTTATTTTCTGTTTTTTCTCCATCTAATAAAGCTTTTTCTACTCCTGTATTTTTGCCATTTGGATTTAATACTTTTATATTATAAATACTATTGCCATATTTAAATCTTATAAAATATTCTTTCCAATCCTTCGGAATACATGGACTTATACTCATTATCTTATTTTTTACTTTTACACCTAGTAAATATTCTATTCCTGCTTTATAATACCAACCACTAGATCCTGTATACCAAGTCCAACCACCTCTACCAGCTAAATTTCCTGCACCATAAACATCTGCTGAAATTACATATGGCTCTACTTTATATTTTTTAGCAGATTCTTTTGTTCTTGAATGTTCTATTGGATTTATCATTTTATATAATTCTAATGATTTGTCACCAAAACCTAATAAATTATAAGCAATTATAACCCAACATGCAGCATGTGTATATTGACCACCATTTTCTCTAACACCTGGTAAATATGCTTTTATATATCCTGGTTCTAATTTTCCTTTTTCAAATGGTGGATCTAGTAATTTTATTATTCCATTTTCTCTGTCAACTAAATGATTTTCTAAACTTTCCATTGCAATATATTTTTTATCATTATCTCCAGCATTAGAAATAACAGACCAACTTTGGGCAATACTATCAATTCTACACTCTTCATTTTCCATACTGCCTAAAACATTTCCATCATCCATATAAGCTCTTCTATACCATCTACCATCCCAACCATTTTTATTTAAAGTTTTTCTTAAATCTTGCATTATTAATTGGTATTTTTGAACATATTCTTCTAATTTTTTATTTTCTTCATTATCTTCGCTAGTTATTCTTGATTTTATTAATTCTATAAATCTATCTAATATTGTATATAAGAAAAATCCAAGCCAAACACTTTCTCCTTTTCCTTTATTTCCAACTTCACTGAATCCATCATTCCAATCTCCGCTTCCTATTTTAGGCAAACCATTTTCTCCAAAATTTAGTGATTTGTTAATTGCCCTTATACAATGTTCAAATATAGTTTCTTTTATTTCTGATGGAATATATCTGTCATATTTTTCATCAATTCCATCTTCTAAAACTTTGCCATCTATATAGTTTGTTTCTATATCTAAAATAGATTTATCTCCTGTAAAATCAATATATTCTAGTGTTGCATATGCAAGCCATAATAAATCATCCGAAAATCTTGTTCTTATTCCCTTATTTGTTTCTTCATGCCACCAATGCTCTACATCCCCTTCAATAAACTGATGTTTACTATGCTTTATTATCTGCTTTTTTAAAATCTCTGGTTCCAAATATTTTGTAGATAATGCATCTTGAAGTTGATCTCTAAATCCAAACGCTCCACCTGACTGATAAAATCCGCTTCTAGCAACCATTCTAGCAACTATTGTTTGATACATAAGCCAACCATTTAATAAAATATTAACAGACTCTATTGGTGTATTTACATTTATTCTTCCGAAGTAAATCTTCCCAATATTTTTTTATACTATCTAATTCCAATTTACAATTGTTTATTTTACTATATTTATATGCTAAATCTTTTGCTTCTATTTTATTGTTTTGCATTCCTAAGACAATTGATATATCTTTAGAAGAAAAACTTTCTAATTCAACTTCTATTTCAATTGCAACACATGGTGACTTTCCAAGTGAATTACTATTATTTAAACTTATTTTATTTAATCCATCTGGATTTTGTAATCCTCCACTTCCTAAAAAGAATTTTTTATCTCCCGTATATGATTTTATTTCTTCGCTACTTGATATAAATGCAAACTCTCCAACAAACTCATTATTATATATTTTTTTAGCATATATAATATTATTATTTTTTTCATATTCTAAATCAATATATTCATTTGATAATAATTCATCTTCTCCTAATGTTGGTTTTATATAATATATAATCTTATATTTTCTTTTATTAGGAGTTGTATTATCTAAATGCAAAATATTAATTTTTACAGGATCTTCTTTAGGAATAAAAACTGTGTTTTCTTGATTTATACCTGAATTACTATGAAGATATTTTCCATATCCAAATCCATAAACAATGTTATAGTTATTCTCATCAGGTTTTGGGTTACATCCAATAGACCATGATTTGTTTGTTTTTTCATCCTTTATATATATAATTTCTGATGGTATATCCATACTAGGACTATTATTCCATGTTGTCATTCTATTTAATCTACTATTTTTACTCCAAGTATATCCTCCCATGTTTTCAGTAATAACTGAACCAATCTTTTCATTTGCTATAATATGGCTCCAAACAGTAGGAGTTCTATTATCTTTATTAATTTTTATTAAATATTCTTTTCCATCTTTTGAAAAAGCTCCATATTCATTATAATATTTCAAATTTTCTGTATCAGCTAATAAATCTATTTCATCTGTATTATCTTCAAAAATATACGCTCCAGTTTCATTATTTATATTTTTATAATCTTTTAAATATTCTTCTTCTGCATCTTTTATAAGGTTTTCTAAACTACCTAAATGGCTATCTATATTTAACACAGATACAACTTCTAATAACCTTATATCATTTTCTTCCATTTGTTCTTTAGACAATATAAAAATTCCTGCTCTAATATTTTTTAAATATGATATATGATTATTTAAAATTGCTGTTTCTATTTCTTCTTTAACATAACTTTCGTAACTATATTTTTCCTCATCTAGTATTACTAATTCTGTTTGAATGTTTTTATTTTTAAGAAATTCATATACTTTTATTGCTTGTTTTACAACATATATATCATTAACATCTTTTATTTTTACTAAAATAATAGGAAAATCGCCCGATATTCCATATTTCCATAAATTTTCTTGTTTGTAATCAAGCTTTGGATTATTTTCTATATACTGTTTTTTTATTGGATTATCAAATAATATATAAGACAGAATTTTCTGGCATATTTCTATATCTTTTCTTTTTATATTTAAATATCTATTTTCTTCTTCTACCTTGGCTCTTGACAAATCAAAAGTATTTTTAATTTTCTCTTTATTTTTATATTTTTCTAAGTTATATATTGCTTTTTGCTTATCATATTCAATTGATAAAATTAAATCTATATAAATTTTTTCTCCTGGATTTATTTTTATTGTTTTTTTCATTGCTACAATTGGCTCTGTTACCAAACCTATTTTTTTAGAAAATGGAATTGATTGTTTTATCATTTTAGGTATTCCTAAATTTCCTCTTCCTATAAACTTTTCCTTATCTATTTCAAATTCATTTTCCCCAATAATCTCACAATCTGTGAATAATTGTGTTGCTAAATAAATATCTTGTGAATTTTTTCCTCTTGCTTTTCTTTTAATAATTAAATTATTTTTTTCATAATCATATTCAGTTATTAAAAACAAATTATTAAAAGCTTGATGTGCATAATCATCTTCTTTTTTGGAAAGTATTGGTTCAAAATAACTAGACACTTCTAATATTTCTTCATTTTTGCCAGTGTTTTCTAACTCTAATCTTCTTATTTCAACAGAATCATTTGGCGTTGTTGTTATTTTTACTTTTGTTTTTATATCTCCATCTGTTCTTTCAATTTCATCCTGATCTGGCATAAATTTTATAGTATATGTGTCTGTATTATCTATATATTTATTATAACTAGATGACCATATCTCTTTAGTTTTTATATTTTTAATATAAAAGAATATTCCTTGTGCATAATCATCTGTCTTTTTATATCTGTTTATATAAATATCTTTATATTTACTAAATCCTTCTCCCTTTTGATTTAATGCTATTGTATAATTCTCATTTGATATTACATTTCCTCTAATTATTCTCTCATCCAATTTATTAAATACTTGTACACTATAATTTTCGTAATCTTTGTATTTTAATTTTTCAACCTTTTCTTTATTTTCTTTTGTAATTATAGCTTTTTCTGGCATAGTTTCTTGTAACAATATACTTACAGCTTCTATTTCCGGATTTTCTATAAATCTTTTTTGCAATATATTATTATTAAATAAATTATTTATAGACAGTAATATTAATCCCTGATGGTGTGCCATATAAGTTCTTATTGGAGTAAATTTTTCACCTTTTCTTAATCTAGATGGTGTAAAATCTACTGATTCATAAAATCCATATTTGTTGTTCATTTGATATTTTTCAAGTTCTTTTAAATTCCTTATTACTTCATTTGGAACATCATTTATTGCAAGTATACTTCCATAGCTTGAAACAACCATTTCATCTGCTAGTCCTCTTTTTAATCCCAGCCATGGAATACCAAATGCTTTATATTGATAATTAGAGTGTAAGTCTTTTAAATTAAATGCAGATTCAGATATTCCCCATGGTAAGCCTAATTTTTGACAATATTCAATTTGACTCATTATTAAAAATTTAGATGATTCATCTAATAAACTTCCATTGTATCTTGGAATGTTTACATTTGGCATAAGATACTCAAATGCAGTTCCAGACCACGAAATTAAGCCTTTATACTTTCCAAGCACAGTTAAAGTTCTGCTTAAATTATTCCAATGCTTTGATGGAACGTCTTTTTTCGCAATAGCTATCAAACTGGCTTGCCTTGCCTCTGATGCCAACAAATCATAATATGAATCTGTTAATTTATTTTCTTCTATATTAAAACCTATAGAAAATAATCTTTGATCATAACTATATAAAACGCTAAAATCAGTATTTTCAATTATTCTATCTATAATATTTATTAAAAATTTTATATTATCTTTATAATTAATTCTACTTTGTTTTTTCTTAAAATCTTGTTTTCCATAAAATTTATTTTTATTATCTTTTAATATAAAATTAAATTTTATTCTATTCAATAAAAATTGTTTTGTAACATATAAATACCCAACAAAGTTTCCACTATCTACTGTTGAAACATATCTTGGAACTAGCGGTTCACATGTTTTTGTGTTATACCAATTGTACAAATGTCCATTCCATTTTGGAAGACGATTCACTGTTGTTAATATATTTTTTAACAACTCAATTGTTTCTTTAAAATTGCTATACCCTAAGTCATAACTTGATACTACTACCAAAATTGAAAGACCTATATTTGTTGAAGATGTTCTATCTACAATTAAATTTTCCCTATTTTCTTGATAATTATCAGGTATAAGATAATTATTTTCTTTATTCAAATTATCTTTAAAAAATCCCCATGTTTTTTTACCTATTTCATAAACATATTTTTTATCATTTTTATTTATCAAATCTATTTTTAATTTTTCTTTTGTCTCCTTACTTATATAACACATTATGGCTGGTATTATTATCCATAATGCACTAATTATTAAATCCATTATTTCTAATTTTTTTATTGAGCATACTAAAAAGATTATGCCTATAAGAACATTAAAAAACATAATTTTATAATATGAACTAATATCTGTTTTAGAAACCTTATCCGCTTCTTCTGATGTCATCCATTCTAACATATTTTTATGTGAAAATATTTCTCTATATAATGTTTTTACTATTGATATAAAAGATATATAAACTTTATATGGTAGACAACCTACAGTTATTACTGCTCTTAATATTACACCTTTTATACCATTTATTTTTGGAGTAAAATTCTTTTGTCTTTCTTCTCCTTCTCTTTTTAGAATAATTATATTTAAAAGTTCTAAAACAAATGGAAAGATTAATATAAAATACATTAATAATTTAAACCATTGCAATTGAATATTTGTTTTATTTGCTACTAAGATAGAGTAAATAATTCCTATAAATATGCTTATTTCAAAAATACTTCTTCTTAAATTATCAAATATTTTATATCTTGATAAAAAGTTAAGTGGATTTTTTACCTTCTCTTTTGAAGTTTTTATTTTGCAATTAAGCCAATCTATTATTTGCCAATCTCCTCTAATCCATCTTGATAATCTATTTGTAAAACTAAGGTATTTTGTTGGATATCCATCCATAAGTAAAATATCAGTAGCTAGTCCACACCTTAAATAATTTCCTTCTAATAAATCATGACTTAAAACTGTGTTTTCAGGAAATGCATTTGACAATACTTTCGAAAATACTTCTAAATCGTAAATACCTTTTCCTGTAAAAATTCCCTCTTTAAAATTATCCTGATATACATCAGAAATGGCATTTGTATAAGAATCAATTCCTCCTGTTCCTGCAAATATTTTGGTAAATAAATTCTTATAGCTTATATCTAAATTAACACCTACTCTTGGCTGAATTATTCCATAGCCATCTATAACAATTTTTTTATTTTTATCAATTTCTGGCTTATTTAAAATATGTGCCATTGCTCCTATTAATTCAAATGCAGAATTTAAAATTAAATTTGTATCACTATCTAAAGTAATTACATATTTTATTTTTGGTATCTTTTTTATTGTATTTACTCTAAAAGTATTTTTAGATTTTCCTAACAAATATTCATTAAGCTGATTTATTAACCCTCTTTTTCTTTCCCATCCTAAATAAGAACTTTCACCATCATTCCAAACCCTATTTCTATACAAAAAATAAAATATAGGACTATTTTCTTTTTTATATTTTTTATTTAAATACTCAACTTGTTTTAATCCTTCATCAATTACATCTTCATCAAATGCTTCTATTTCTTTATCACTTTCACTACAATCTCCAAGTAATGCAAAATATAGGTTTTCACTTTTATTTGCTAAATAAAATACTTCCAATTTTTTTGTTAATTCTCTTACTTTTTCTCTTGATTTTATTATTGTTGGAATTATAACCATTGTTGAATTTTTTTCATCTATTCCATTATAAAAGTCTAATTTAGGAATAAGCTTTGGCTTTACTATTTTACCTAAAATATATTGAGCAAATTGTATTACAAGTTCAGATATTGGAACTATTAAAATTAAAAAAGATACTAAACATAACCAATAATTATTTATATATTTATTTATACATTTTGCTAATATTGCAGAAAATATAAAAGATATAGCATAAATAGAAAATACATAGCATTTTGCTTTTAACTTTTCGTCTAATTTTTTCTTACTTTTATATCCTAACTTGTTATATAATTCGTTAATCCCTTTATCTATTAAATAATATCCAATATGTCTTTCTTTTTCATTTGTTTTATTTTTACAAATTTCTAAAATCTTTTTGGCTATATATATTTCTGATACTTTAGTATCATTTGAAATTTCTTTAATTTTATTTCTATAATATTCTTTTGTTTTTTGATCCATTTTATCATAAACATTTGCTGGATCTTTTTTTAATATTTCTTCAACACCATTTATATTTTCAAATATTTCTAAAAAATTAATTCTTAAAATTGTTTTTAAGCTTGTTATACAATTTCCTATAGATACTTTTCTTACAGCAATATCAAAATGTTCTTTTTTTATTACTTCTGACACTGTTGTTCCTGTTTTTTCTACTTCCTCTTCTAATACTTTTAAATAACTATTAGCCTTTTTGCCATATCTTTTTAAAACATATGACATATATTCTATAAATGGGTATTTCATGTCTTTAAACACATTACCATTATCTTTTAGTGTGTTTTTAGATTTAAATACTATTTCATTTTTGTCTTTTATTTCTACTAATCTTTCTACTATATTTTCTACTTTATATTTTTGTATTTGTGATACATAAATTCTTTCACATATTTCTCTTATTTTTTCTATAATAGCAATTTCTAGAAATATTCCTATATTCCAAATTTCATCCATACTTAAGTTCTTCTTAGTCTGATATGCTTTTAAATATTTTTCTAAATCTTCTTTTTCTATTTTTCCATCTGTATATGCTACAATTTCAGAAGCCACAACATAAACTCTTGCAAATCCTCTATTATACCCATTTTGGATACCTAGAAAATTAGTATATTTTTTCAGTGTTAATTCTTTTTGAATTGATTTTACTGTTTCTTCTATTATATAAAAATTATCTAATAACCACTCTCCTGCGGGATGTATGTTAATGCCTAATTTAACATGTTCATTTAATAAATTATACACTTGTTTTATAACATCATAATTTTCTAACATTCTTGGCACAGGATAAGTATCTTTGTCAGATTTTAACTTTAAATTATGATTTGTTGCTACCTTTTCTAAATATTTTTCTAATTGATTTTTGTCTAATAATGCTCCATTTATATTTAAAGCTTTATATGTTTTCAAATCTTTCCACTCCTTGTAATTACTGTTTTAAGTTATTGTTTGCAAGTTGTGGAAATTTTATACAAAAAAAGAAACAAGTTTTATCTTGTTTCTTCATCTTCACTTTTTATTTGATAAGTATCATTGGTATATTGATAATTATTATTAAGTATTTTATTAATTTTTTCTTTTTTATATTCTTTTACTGAATCTATTAAACGATCCTCATAAATTTCTTTTTCATCATCTACAAAAGCACTATAATAATCTATTCCATTAAAAGTAATTCCCTTTAAATCTGTTAATGTATTTCCTGTATTTGCTTCTACTACTTCATTCTCGTCATATACTTGTACATATTTTCCGTTATTATATGTCATTTTTTCTTCTTTCATAAAGTTACCATTATTATCTCTAATTGTTGCTGATACTATTCCTATTTGTGAATAAAGTTGTTGATTATCTCCTTCGTATTTTGTACTTCCATTTGTTCTAATTATTTCATCACCGTTTTTTGCGGTATCTACATATATAGTATCTCCTCTACCTTTAAACAATTCAACATTTTTCTCAGTTATATTTGTACCATTTCTTTCATTATATCTTTCAACATATAATTTTTTCATGTATTTCAAAACTTCATCTGAATTCTTTAATTGCTCTACTTCTTCTTTAGCAGATTCATACAAATTTTCATTCCCGCTAACTTCATTTGCTTCAACTTTTATTGATTGTAAAAATGAATTTTCTTCTTTTTCTACATAAACAGAACCTTGATTGTCTTTTTCATTATCCTCTAATCCTTTTATTGTAACCTTATCTACTTCATTTAAATCAATTTTTACTTCTTTTCCTTCATCACTTTTTTCTATTTGTACTCCTTTGTCATTAGCAGGATTTAAAAGTTTTGTTCCTGTTACTCCAGATAATATTCCCATACCAAATAATCCAGCTACCGCCGCTACCTTTCTTGTTTTTTTGGCAACATTTTTTATTATTACATTTCTTTCACTACTTGTTAATTTTGTACTTTTACTTATAGCCTTTTTCTCTTGTTTTGTTAATTTTCTATTTTCTTCCTTTTCTTTTTCATTAATTTCATTTTTAATTTTCATTTGTCTTTTTTCTTCTATTTTTTTACTAGACTTTTTTCTAGTAATAGCTACAAAGATATCTAATGTTTTTTTATCAATTTTTTTTGCAAGTTTATTACTCATATTTTTCTCCTTTGCATTATAAATCTACATTTACAGTATATAGTACTGTATTAACTTTTTCAATACTTGTAATAAAAATGTAATATATTTATTCTTTTTTATCCGCTAAATCTAACTCAAAGAAAAATTCCACTCCGTTAACCTTATTTTCAACTCCATATTTATTGTTATAATTATTCATTATGGCTCTTACTAAGGCAAGTCCTATTCCTGTACCACCATCATTTCTATTTCTTGATTCATCAATTTTATAAAATCTATTCCAAATTCTTGATGTATCTTCTTTTGAAATAGTATCACCTGTATTAAATACTTTTATAACAACTTTATTCTCTTTTTTATTAATTTCATTTTCTATTTTTATATATTTTTCTCCTGCAACATCTTTTGTATGTTTTATTGCATTTGTTAAATAATTTGTTATAACTTGTTCAATATAAAAGTCATCAGCAAACACTTCTATACTATCTTTATCAGAAAACTCCACTTTAATATTTTTTTCATCCAACATAACCTTAGATTTTCTTATTACTTCTCTTTCTAATTCAATAACATCAAATGTTGAATTGTTAAACTCTCTTTTACCATATTCTAATTTTGAAAGTTCTAACAATTGTTTAACTAATTTATCCATTTTATTTGTTTCATCTAAAATTACTTCTGCATAAAAATTTCTGCTTTCTTCGTCTGTTGTTACATTTTCTAACAATCCTTCACTATATCCTTGAATCAAAGCTATAGGTGTTTTTAATTCGTGAGATACATCTGAAATAAATTTTGTTCTCATTTCATTTATTTTTGATTTTTCTTCTATATCTTTTTCTAATTCAAAGTTAGTATTTCTTAATTGATTTATTGTCCCTTCAAGTTTTTCCGACATTTTATTAATACTTTTTCCTAACTCATCAATCTCGTCTTCTGCATCTGTTGTTTTATATTTATGGCTAAAATCTAGGTTTGACATTTTTTTTGCTATATCATTTAATTCAAGTATTCTTTTAGTAAACTTTCTGGATATAAATGATACCACTACTCCACCAATTACTATAGTAATTCCTCCAATAACGTATAAAAATCTATTTGAAATTTTTACACTTTCTTTTATTGATGTTATAGGTATTCTTATACTTAAAAAATAACCATTATCCAATTTTGCAAGCAAAACAATATAACTTATATCTGTACTCTTATCTTTTACTTTTTTTATTGTCATATTTTTATTTTGCTCTAGTATTTCTTCCGACTTTCTTATATATGTATTATTCCAATCTCCAAGCATAAATAGTAATTCTTTATTTGTAGTATATATACTATCATTTGTATTATTTTTTATTGCTATATCAAAATTATTATTTATTTCTATTTTTTCTAATTCTTCTTCTAAGTTAACTTTACTATCAGAATTATTATAATATTCATTAATTTGCATATACACAGCTTTAAGTGCATTTTTTTTGCTATATAAATAAAACGATTCTAAAACAATATTATTCATTATAATTAAAAATAATATTATTAATACTATAACAACTGCTAAAGATAAAAATAATTTTACTCTTACAGATTTAAACTTTTCTTTAAATTTTTCCATATTACTAATTCCTTATATTTATTTTATTTCAAACTTATAACCTATTCCTCTCATTGTTTTTATATATTTGCCTTTTTTTCCCAATTTATGTCTTATTTTTTTTATATGACTATCTATTGTTCTAGAATCACCATAATAATCATAATTCCAAACATTATTTAATATTTTATCTCTAGATAATGCTATATTTTCATTATCCAACAAATATTTTAATAATTCGTATTCTCTTAAACTTAATTCTATTTGTTTTCCATCTACTTTAACAGTTCTTCCTTCTTCATCAATAATAATTCCATCATAATCTCTTACTTGTTCTTTGTCTCCTTGAACTCTCTTTAAAATTGCTTCTACTCTTGCTAATAATATTTTAGGACTAAATGGTTTAGATATATATTCATCAACACCTAACTCAAATCCAAACAATTCATCTTGTTCTTCTCCTCTTGCAGTAAGCATAATAACTGGTACTTTTGATTCTTGTCTAACTTTTCTTAATACAGACCAGCCATCAAGTTTTGGCATCATTACATCTAACAAGATAATACTAATTTTTTCTTTATTCTCTTCAAATACTTCTATCGCTTTTTCTCCATCTTCAGCTTCTAGTACATTATATTCTTTAGTTAATAAAAAATCTTTTATTAATTTTCTCATTCTTTGTTCATCATCAACTACTAAAACAGTTATATCTTTCATATAATATTTTCCTTTCTTAAGATATCTTTCCGTATTTATAAATAAATTATATATTATTTTTATGTCTATATTGTGAAATATTTGTATAAACTAAAACTTATATTTTTTATTAAATAAGAGATTGAAAAATTTTTATTCTCAATCTCTTGTTTATTTTATCCCATATAATCTTTTAATTTTTTACTTCTACTTGGATGTCTTAATTTTCTTAAAGCTTTTGCTTCTATTTGACGTATTCTCTCTCTTGTTACTTGGAATTCTTTTCCTACTTCCTCTAATGTTCTTGCTTTTCCGTCTTCTAATCCAAATCTTAATTTTAAAACTTTTGCTTCTCTAGGTGTTAATGTATTCATTACTTCTTCTAATTGTTCTTTTAATAAAGTATATGCTGCTGAATCTTGTGGTGCTGGACTATCATCATCTGGTATAAAATCACCTAAATGACTATCATCTTCTTCTCCGATTGGAGTTTCCAAAGATACAGGATCTTGAGCAATTTTTTGTATTTCCATTACTTTTTCAACTGGTATTTCCATTTCTTCAGCAATTTCCTCTGGGGTTGGTTCCCTACCTAATTGTTGTAACAAGTGTCTTGACGTTCTAATTAATTTATTTATTGTTTCTACCATGTGTACAGGAATTCTTATTGTTCTTGCTTGATCTGCTATAGCTCTTGTTATAGCTTGTCTAATCCACCATGTTGCATAAGTACTAAATTTAAATCCCTTTGTATAATCAAATTTTTCTACTGCTTTTATTAATCCCATATTTCCTTCTTGGATTAGATCTAAGAATAACATTCCTCTACCTAAATATTTTTTAGCAATACTTACAACTAATCTTAAGTTTGATTCTGCAAGTTCTTGTCTTGCTTCTTCATCATCTTCTAAAATTCTTTTTGCCAAATCTAATTCTTGATCATATGTTAATAATGGAATTCTTCCTATTTCTCTTAAATACATTCTTACTGGATCATCAACATTTATTCCCTCATAATCTGTATCTGTTATCTCATCTAACTTTAATTCTTCTACTTCTTTTAAATCTTCAACATCTGGTTCTTCATCCTCTAATTCTTCTTTTGATAAATCAATTCCCATTTCTTCAAAAGCATCAAAGACTTTATCTATTTGATCTGGATTTGCATCAGTTAATTCTGTTGCTAGTTCACCATATGTTATTTTTCCACTTTCCTTTGCTTTTTTTATTATATTATTTACTTTTTCAGAATCTGTAAGTTCATTATTTTTTTTATTTTCTATTTCTTTTTTTTCTGTTGTTTTTTTAGTATTTTCAACCTTTTTATTAGTTTCTTTTTTATTTTGTTCTTTTACTTCTTTAGTCGCTTTTTTTGTTTTATTTTCTTCTAATGTGTTTTCTTCTTTCTTTTTAGCCATTATAATTCACCTCTACTTAATCTTAACTAAATTTATAATTATATTATTTAATTCTTTTTCTAAGCTTCTCTTTTCCTCTTGACTAATATTATTATTTTCTAACAAATCTAAAATTTCTAATTTTCTTAAATTTAATTTTTCCTTTTCATATATTACTAATATATCCTCAATTGCTTTATCTACATCTGTTATTTCAAAGTCATAAGCCATTATCATTGTTATATGATTTTGTATTTCTTCATCAAATTCATCTATCATTGCATTTATGTTTTTGTTACCTTTTTCAAATTCTTCATATATTTTCGTAACTATTTTATTATTCAAATCATACTTAAAATCTTCTGGTTTTAACCTATTTTTAATTTTTTCATAAGTATTTGTTTCTGGTATCAATAATAATGATATGATTGTATTTTCTCTTTTTTTTATTGCTTCTGTTATATTTGAATTTTTAATTTCTTCTTTTTTATGTTTTACAATTGGTTTACTTTTATCCAATATTTTTTCAGATTTTTGGCCTGAATATATTAATTTATTTACTTGAGCATAAATTGCTTCTTTTGAAATATTATATTCTTTAGAAATTTTATCAATATAAATTTCCTTTTCCATATCATTATCAACTTGTGAAAGTAATTTAGCAATTTCATTTAAAAATTTTATTTTATCATTTGTACTATCTAGATTTAATCCTTTTTTTAACACCTTAACTTTAAATTCTACTAGTGATATAGCATTTTCTATTAATGCGTTAAATCTAGCTACTCCATATTTTATAATATATTCATCCGGATCTTTTGCACCTTGCATTTGTAAAACTCTAATGTCGCACCCCATATTTTTTAAAATTTCTAATGATCTTAATATTGCTGTTTGCCCTGCTCCATCTGAATCAAAACTTAATATTATTTGTTCTGCATTTTTTCTTAGTAACCATCCCTGTTGTTCTGTAAGTGCTGTGCCGAGTGGTGCAACAACATTTGTAACACCTCTTTGGTGTAATGATATAACATCCATATACCCTTCAACAATTAGTATCTTCTTAGTATCTCCCTTTTTAGCCACATTTAAACCAAATAAATTTCTGCTTTTACTATAAACGACATTTTCTGGTGAATTTATATACTTTGGTTTTGAGTCATCTAACACTCTACCTCCAAAAGCAATAATTCTGTTTCTTACATCACATATAGGAAACATTAGTCTATTTCTATATCTGTCTATATACATGCCTTTTTCATTTTTATTTACTAATCCTGATTCTAAAATTTCTTTTTCTCCAAATCCTTCTTTTTTTAAGGCTCTATATAATTCATCAAATTTACCAGAAAATCCTATTTTAAAAGATTTTAAAGTTTCATTATTTAGTTTTCTTTTTTTTATGTATTCTTGTGCAACCTTTGCTGTTGGTTTGTATAAATTTTGATGATAATATTCTGCTGCAAATTCGTTCACTTTAAATACTTTTGCTTTTAATTCTTCTTTTGCATTGTCTATATTATTCTCTAAAGTTGGTAATTGTATATTTGCTCTTTCTGCTAATTGTTCTACAGCTTCTTTAAACCCAATTCCTTCAATTCTAGTCAAGAAACTATATACATTTCCTCCTACTCCACATCCAAAACAGTGAAATATTTGCTTATCTGGTGAAACTGAAAAAGAAGGTGATTTTTCATTATGAAATGGACATAGTCCAAAAAAATTTCTACCACTTCTTTTTAAATGAACATATTGTGATATTATATCTACTATATCTGTGTTCTGTCTAACTTCTTCAATGATTTCATCACTATATCGTATCATTTTTGCCTCACTTTCCTCAAATTTATATACATAATTATATTATTCGACGAATTTTACATAAATCCTTCTTTTTAATAAAAAATAACTTCCTAACAAACTAAACTATATGCATAATTTATTAGAAAGTTTTCTTTTAATTTAAATATCCTATTAATCTTAAAAATGGATAAATATGATGAATACAATATGTATATTCTGTTTTATAATTATTTTCTTTATCATAATTATCAATTTTTTCTGTTGTACCACCTAAAATTGTATTGTTTATATAATTCCATGTATATTCATAATTAGGATCAATATATACTCCTGCATATTCAGGATGATTTTTTAAATTTTCAGCTTCATTTTTAAATACATCTAATTCAACTCCAACTTCTATTGCTTTTTGATTTTCATTTGCAATTCTCATCCAAGATTTTTCTGATTGTAATATACTTCCATCTGTTTCTGTATATGGTTCCTTCATCTTATCCAATGATTCAAATATGTAATTTTGATTTGTAGTATATACCATTATTGTTGTTTTATCTGCATATTTAACAATATCTTCTGCCATATTTTTTTCTTCTCCATTTTCATCATAATAAGTAAATCTATTATAAGTAAATGGAATATCATACTCTGTTTTCAATCCATTTTTTCTTGCATATTCTGATGACTGTTTTACGAATTTCATGTACAATTTTCTTACATTTCCGTTTTTAGCCTCTTCACTTTGACCATTTATCCAATTTTTACTAGAATCCGCATATCCTGTATTTCCATATGCTTCAACATCATAATGAACGCCTCTTATTCTTGCCTCTTTAGGTACTTTATTATTATAATCTACTATATTGTCTATTATTCCATTAATACAACTTGAATATTCTTCCTCAAATACAAATGCTGGGTCACCTTCTAAAGCATATACATACATCCCTCTTTTAGTTGCTTCTGTCACAAAATTTTGATATTGTTCAGTTTTTCTTCTATCTATTGGAATATAAATATTTATAACAGATTCTTCTTTCAATTTATCTAAAACCTCTACTGTTTTATTTGCATTTGTTACATAAATACTTTCATCTTCACTATTCATATTGCACCAAAACCATATAGATTTTCCTTTTTCTAATTTTGCAAGTTGTTCTTTGGTAATCTTTATAACTAAATTTCTCTCTTCATTTATTATATATGTATCTTCTGTATCTTTATTTAATTTATCTGTATTAATTTTATAAAAAGTATCTGATGATATTAATTCTCTTCCAAGCCTTTTTTCTATATATTTTTTCACCTCATCTGTTAAAATATAATCAAATGGTGAAGAATATATACAAGATTCATCTTTTTCTGCACTTATACCAATATTTGAATTATCATATAATATAGCAGCTTCTAAGACAGATGTTTCATCTGTTATTATTTTTGATTCGTTTGCTTTATTAAGTAAACCATTTTCTCCTGTTAATAAAGAAATAGTAATACCCGCTAAAATTAATAAAACAATTATTGTTATTATTAGAGCTATTAAAGTTATTCCTTTTTCATGATTATTCATTTATATCATCCTTTATCTTTTGAAATTTTCTGTGTTATATTTTAATACTTATTATTTTTTTGTCAATATATTTGTATATTTTTTCTTTTTACATTATATAACATAACAAAAACTACAGATAATCTTATATTAAGATCTTTCTGTAGTTTTTACTATATATTTTATTTTACATCTTTATATTTTTTTACTTTTAAATATGCAAATATTGATATTAATGAAATTCCAATTATTAATATAATAATTGATATAGAACCTGTATATGGCAATACTTTATTTGCTGTTGTTAAATCTGTATTTGAATTGTTTTTGGTTGTTTTTTTATTTGTATTTATACTAGTTGAATTACTATTTGTATTACCTTTTGTTGTGTTATCTTCTTTTGTTGTATTATTTTTTTCTTCATTACTTGTAGTTGTTTTATTTAAATATACATATTTTATTTTAACATCTTTGGCATAATTAGCTGCTGTTGAATCTTTATAACAATATATTGTTAAATTATCATTATGGTTTACAAATACTGTATCTTTATTTTTATATAACGAATAAAATCCTATACTTTCTACATTATCTAAAATTGTAATTTTATTTAATTTTTTACAATCAGCGAATACCCTATATCCTATTTTTTTCTACTTTATTAGGAATTGTAATTTCTGTTATACTGGTTCCTCTAAATGCTTCTTGATTAATTTTTGTTACACTATCAGGAATTTTTATAGTTGTAATACCAGAACAATCACCTAATATATTATCTGGTATTTCTGTAATTCCATCTTCAAATGTTGCACTTGTTAAATTTGTTGTTCCTGTAAAAACTCCATTATTTGAAGGTCCATCTATTAATGTTTTTGGTATTTTTATTTTTTTTAATGATGGACAATCTTGAAATACATTAAAACTTATATTTTCTACTTGTCCTAAATCTACTTTTGATAAGTTTGTACATCCTTTAAAAGCTTCATAGCCTATGTTTTTTACAGAACTTGGTATTGTTATACTTTCTATTGGTGTTTCTTCCAAAAAAGTATCTGGTATAACTGTTAATCCTTGTTCTAATGTTATACTTTTTAAATTAGTACATCCTCTAAAAGACCCATTAGCTCCTCCATATTTTAATGTCTTAGGTATTGTTATTTCTTTTAATGATGTACAATCTTGAAATACATCAAAACTTATATATTCTACTTGCCCTAAATCTACTTTTGATAAGTTTGTACATCCTTTAAACGCTTCATAGCCTATTTTTTTTACAGAACTTGGTATTACTATACTTTCTATTGGTGTTTTTTCAAAAATAGTAGCTGGAATAATTGTTAATCCCTGTTCTAAAATTATATTTTTTAAATTAGTACATCCAATAAAAGCTCCAGAAAGCCCTGCATCATTTAGTGTTTTAGGTATTGTTATTTCTTTTAATGATGTACAATCACTAAATGCATCAAAACTTATACTTTCTACTTGTTCTAAATTTATTTTTGATAAACTCGAACAGCCATAAAACGCTTTATAACCTAATTTTTTTACTGAGCTAGGTATTGTTAAGCTTGTAATTTTTGACTCTCTAAAAGCTTCTCCACCTACTGAAAATACTGCTTTTCCATCCACAGTAGATGGAACTGTTAACTCACCTGAAATCTCTTCTGCATTTAAACATTTTAATTCTATTACTTGATTTTTTTCGTCCAATTTATATTGTAAATTTGCTGTAACACCGTTTATAGTTGATGTTGTAGTATATTCAGTATCATCACTTGCATTTACTAATGTAGGAATTATTAATAACATTACTATTAAACATACTAATTTTAAATATTTTTTCATTTTATTACCTCTTTTGTTCATTTTTTATATTATATATCACTATGTTTTATACTTGTCAACACATATTTACTACTAATAATATCTATTTTGACTAATTTAATATTTTATAGTATAATTAATTATTATAAGAATTTTAAGGAGGTATCATCATGAGTGAAGTAACTTTCACGAAAAAGTCTGGATTAATCCGGGCATACTTTACACCAAAGGATTGGCGATTGCCACTTCCTAACATTAAAGAAATTTTAAAATATCCAGAAAAATATAATGATTTAATGCAACATATTGCATTGAATCATAAAGGACTTAACTGGAAATTTTATAAATTTCTATTAACTAAAGAAACATACCCTATTTTTATTTATTCTTTAGTTTATTGTGCAAAGGATTTAAAACCAACAGAAGGATATAGTTGGCAAATCCAAAAAAATGCTAATCGCATTTGGCACTTTATGAATAAGAACCATATTTTCTTTAATCCAAAAGAAATTAGGATCTTACGTCTCTGTCAAAATTTCACCAATTGTGACAAAGATAAGAAAAATATTGCCATAGAACAAATAGAACACGAATTAAATAACTATTATTCTTGGCATTATTAAAAAAAGGCCACCAACAAAATTGTTGGTGGTTGTTTTTATACTTCTTTTCCATAATAACTATCTAATAAAATTTGTTTTAATTCTTCTACTAATGGAAGTCTTGGATTTGCTGTTGTACATTGGTCTTCAAATGCTCTATCTGCTAGTAAATCTACTTTTGCTAAAAATTCTTTTTCATCAATACCTGCATCTTTAAAAGATTTTGGTATATTCAATTGTTCATTTAATTCTTGAATTTTAGAAATTAAAGAATTAATTCCTTCTTCAACTGTATCTGCTTTAAATCCCATTTTTCTAGCTATTTCTGCATATTTTTGATCTGCTATAAAATATTCATATTTAGGGAATGATACAAATTTTGTTGGTTTTGAACTATTATATCTTATTACATATGGAAGTAATATTGCATTTATTCTTCCATGTGGTAAATGAAACTCTGCCCCTATTTTATGTGCCAAAGAATGGTTTATTCCTAAAAATGCATTTGTAAATGCCATACCTGCAATTGTACTTGCATTATGCATTTTTTCTCTAGCAACTTTATTATCTCCATGCTCATATGCTTCTTTTATATTTTTAAATACTAATTCAATAGCTTTTTCTGCTAATCCATCTGTATAATCAGATGCCATATTTGAAACATATGATTCTATACCATGTGTTAAAACATCCATACCTGTATCTGCTGTAATTGTTTTTGGTAAACTCATTACTAAATCTGGATCAACAATTGCCACATCTGGTGTTAATTCATAATCTGCAAGTGGGTATTTTTTATTTAATTTTTTGTCTGTTAATACTGCAAATGAAGTTACTTCTGATCCTGTACCTGATGTTGTAGGAATAGCTACCATCTTAGCTTTTATACCAAGTTTTGGAAATTTATATGCACGCTTTCTTATATCCATAAACTTTAATTTCATTCCTTCTGGATCAGCATCTGGATGTTCATAGAATAACCACATACCTTTTGCTGCATCTATTGCACTACCTCCACCTAATGCAATAATTACATCAGGTTTAAAATTATTCATTAATTCTAATCCTTTGTTTACTGTATCAAAAGATGGATCTGACTCTACTTCACTAAATATTTCACAATGTACATGTTGTTCTCTTTTCCTCAAATGATATAATATTCTATCTACATATCCAAATTTAACCATTCCTGGATCTGTTACAATAAATGCTCTTTCGATATCTGGCATTTTCTCTAAGTAAGATATACATCCTGCTTCAAAATATATTTTTTCTGGAACTTTAAACCATTGCATATTAACTCTCCTCCTTGCTACTCTTTTGATATTTATTAAATTAACACTAGACACATTTGCTGTTGTTGAATTTCCGCCAAATGATCCACATCCAAGTGTTAATGATGGCATATTTGTATTATATATGTCACCTATAGCTCCATGTGTTGATGGAGAGTTAACTATTATTCTTCCTGCTTTTAATGTTTCAGAAAATTTTAATATTGTTTCTCTATTTTCAGAATGAATTACAGCAGAATGTCCAAGACCTCCAAATTCTAGTAATTTTTCCGCTTTGCTAATTCCCTCGTCTTCATTTTCAACTATATAATATGTTAAAACAGGACTTAATTTTTCTTTAGAAAATGGATAATCATGTCCTATTCCTTCTTCATATACTACTAAAACTTTAGTATCTTTTGGTACATCAAATCCAGCTTCTTTAGCTATTATATATGGACTTTGACCTGGTACATGAGATTTTAATTTAAATCCATATTCTTCTGTATATTCAAACATGCTATTTTTTAACTTTTCTTTTTCTTCTTCACTTACAAAATAACATCCTGCATTTCTCATTAATTCTTCAAATTCTTGATAAATTTCTTTATCTACTAATACTGCTTGTTCAGAAGCACATATCATACCATTATCAAAAGATTTTGATAATACTAAATCATTTACAGATGTTTTTAATTTTGCTGTTTTATCTATATAACATGGAACATTACCTGGTCCAACACCTAACGCTGGTTTTCCGCATGAATATGCAGATTTAACCATTCCTGTTCCTCCTGTTGCTAATATTAAATTAACATCAGGATGATTCATTAATAATTTTGTTGCTAATATTGATGGTTCTTCTATCCATAATATACAGTTTTCTGGTGCTCCTGCTTTTATTGCTGCATCTCTAACAATTCTTGCAGCTTCAGAACTACACTTTTGTGCAGATGGATGAAAACCAAATATTATAACATTTCTTGTTTTTGCAGATATTATAGATTTAAACATTGTTGTTGATGTTGGGTTAGTAACTGGTGTTACACCAGCTATAATTCCTATAGGTTCTGCAATCTCCACATAATCATCTTCATCATTTTCATTTATTATTCCAACTGTTTTTTCATATTTTATACTATGATAAATATATTCTGTTGCGAACATATTCTTTGTTATTTTATCTTCATATATTCCTCTACCAGTTTCTTCAACAGCCATTTTTGCAAGTTCCATATGATGTTCTAATCCAGCCATTGCCATTGCTTTTATTACGTTATTTACTGTTTGTTGATCTAATTCCAAATATTGTTTTGATGCAACTTTAGCCTTTTCAACTAGTTCATCAATCATTTGTTTTACTCTTGCTTCTTCCTCAAGATTTTGATCAGACATAAACTTATTCCTCCTCTTTTTCTTTAGTTTATCCATTACATTATATAATATGACAAAAAAAAGTCAAGAAAAAATCTTACTTAATATATAATAACTTTTCGTGCATTATTTATTAAGATTTTTTCTATAAGAACAAAAGCGGACATTAATAACTTTTGTTCTTATTAAAACATTTTGAAGTCCGCGTCTTTGTTCGTGCGTGAAATTTGCAAAGCAAATTTCTGTGCAATATATTTATATTATAGGAAGTTCGAAGAACTTTCCTATAATATAAAAAAATAAAGAATTTCTATACATTTTAATCTGATAAAAATTCTTTATTTTTCCCTAATTATACAAATAATTTTGTGGATTTACTGGTTCACCATCTATTCTTATTTCTAAATGTAAATGAGGTCCTGTTGAATTTCCTGTTGAACCTACAGCTGCAATTACATCCCCTGCTTCAACTTTTTGACCTACTTTTGCATAAATTTTACTACAATGTGCATACCATGTTTCTATGCCATTACCGTGATCTATTTTTACTAAATTGCCATATGACCCTTTTCTTTCTGCAAATGTAACAGTTCCTTCTGACACAGCTTTTATGGAAGTTCCAGTACTACATGCTATATCAAGTCCTGTATGAGTAGACCTTCTTATTCTACTACTTACTCCATATCTTGAAGTAATTATTCCTCCAACTGGTAATTGGGCCAATTTAATTCCATTTATAGTTGGAACACTTTTTTCTTCTACTAATTGTTTTACTTTTTCTTCTAGATTATTTTGAGCAATTTCTATAGTATCTGTTTTTACTTCTTTTTCATTATTTGTAAATTTTTCTAATATTTGAATATCTAATTCTAAATCTTTTCCTTCTTCTTCTTTTATCTTACTTACTATTTCTTGTGCTTCTTCTAATGTGTCCACATATGCTTTTGTTTCATTTTCTAAAGCAACTTCATAAAACTTATATGTTATTGTAGTATTTTCCTTTAGTACAGATATAATATCATCTTCGTTTGTCTTTTCAAATCTTGATAATAAAACTAATTTATATTCAGGTTGCGCATTTATTGTTACAAAGTCTATATTATTTCCTGCACATTCTAAAATATCATTTTTTATTTTTGTTTCAAACAAATCTTTATTTTTAACATATCCTACTTCTTTATTATTTACAGTAACTGCATAAGAAATTTTAAATTTTGTAATTAATAAAATTAAAATTATTGCAAATGCTATAAATATTATACTAAAAATTTTAAGAAAGTTACTTTTATAGTAATTAATCTTATTCTTTAAAATATAAATTCACACTCCTTTTTTATGTGCAACAAAGTTTATTATACTATATATTCTTAACATTTGCAAATTATGTATACATCATTTTACATATTTAGTCAAAAAAATACAAAATTTTGTATCTTTTTAACAAATTTACATATATTTTTCTCTTTCATTCTTAATAATACTTACTTTTTCTCTTTTTTTCTATTTCATTACATATATTTGTCGAAATTTGTCAAAAATAATAGCAAAAGTTTTACATATGCGTTATACATTAACTTATATATTTCTTTTTAATTAACCCTTTTAATGTTATATTTGCTTTATTGAAAGGTGGTATTTATGGCTTTAGATTATAATGTTATAGGCTCTAGAATAAAACAAGCTAGACTTGCAAAGAATTTAACCCAAGAAGATTTGTCAGAACAATTAGATGTTTCTGTAGCTTTTTTAAGTAGAGTTGAAAGAGGCAGTTCTCATATAAACTTAAAAAGATTAAATCAAATCTGTAAAATCTTAGAAATTTCAGAAGGTTATGTTTTAAATGGTGCATCAAATAATTCTGAAAACTATTTAGATAGAGAGTTTGCTGAATTATTAAAAAACTGCTCACCTGAAACACAAAAACTAATTTATAATGTTGCAAAAACAATAATAGAAAATAATTCTAAAAAATAAAGAATAAATACATATACATTGTATTTGTTCTTTATTTTTATATTATTATATATAAATATAGAATTTTATAATTAAATATATTATAATTTCATTAAATTTATTTCTTGGAGGTAACTATGGCAATTATAGAAGTTAATAACTTAGTAAAAAAATATAAAATCATTGAAAAAGAAGAAGGCCTAAAAGGATATTTAAAACATTTAGTAAAACCTAAATATAAAGAATTTAAAGCTGTTGATGGAATAACTTTTAATATAGAAGAAGGTGAACTAGTAGGATACATTGGGGAAAATGGTGCTGGAAAATCAACTACTATAAAAATGCTTACAGGATTATTAACTCCAACTTCTGGTAATGTTATTGTAAATGGGCTAATTCCAAATGAAAAAAGAATGCAAAATAACAAAAATATAGGTGCAATATTTGGGCAAAAAACACAATTATGGTGGGATTTGCCTGTTATTGAATCGTTTGAATTAATAAAAAAAATGTATAAAATTCCAGAAAAAGATTACAAAGAGAATTTAGAAAAATTTACTAAAATATTAGAGTTGAAAGAGTTATTAAACAAACAAGTTAAAAATTTAAGCTTAGGACAAAAAATGAGATGCGAAATAGCAGCTACATTTCTGCACAATCCAAAAATAGTATATTTAGATGAACCAACCATAGGATTAGACGTTTTTGTAAAAGAAAATATAAGAAAATTCATTAAAGATATAAATAAAGAAAATAAAACTACAGTTATACTTACAACACATGATTTAAAAGATATAGAAGATATTTGTAATAGAATAATATTATTAGATAACGGTCAAATAATTTATGATGGTAGCAAACAAAAATTTAAAAATACTTATGGAAAATATATTATTGCAGAATTTATTATTAGTAACAAATCAGAAGAAATAAGTAAAAGCATTACTTTAAAAAATATTGAAGTAATCGAAGAAAAAGAACAAGAATTAAAAATTAAATTTAGTCATGATGAAACAACAATAGTTAAAATAATGGATGAAATATCAAAATATTGTACAATTGATGATATACATATGAAAGAAGCAGAACTTGAAGATATATTAAAAGAAATCTATAAAGGAGTACATACAAATGTTAAGAACAATGTTAGCATTAGCTAAAATACAGTTTAAAAACTATAATATATATAAATCTAATTTCTATTTATTTACTTTAAATAGAATTGTCGAGGTTATCGTATATATCTTTGTGTGGAAAGCAATATATAATCAAACAGGAAATGCTGGTGGCTTTTCTTTATCACAAATGGTAACATATTACATATTAGCAATATCATTTAGCTCAATAGCTACTTGGGGAATAAATGAAATGATGGCAGATTCTATTAGAAATGGACAAATTAATAAAGAATTATTAAATCCTATATCATATTTTAAATATTATTTTGGAATTGATTTGGGTGAAATTTCCTTTGCTGCAGTAATAGGAATTGCTACTTTTATAATATGCTCAATATTTTGGAAATTAGCATTACCTGCGAATATTATAGACTTTATTTTGTGTTTTTTAGTAATTTTACTTGGTATTCCTATTACATTTTTCATTCAAATGATAGTTGGTACAATTGGATTTTATACTAACTCAGTATGGGGAATGCAAATATTAAAAAAATCTATTATACAAATATTTTCAGGTATTATTGCACCAATTAGTTTATTTCCTTTATGGTTCCAGGAATTATCAAAATTTTTACCATTTAAAGAATTAATATATACACCAATAAATATATGGTTAGGACAAATTTCTTATAATCAAATAATTTTTATAATAATTAAGCAAATACTATGGGGATTTATTCTCTATATTATAGCAAAATTATTTTTTAATCATGCAGTAAAAAACCTAACTATAAATGGAGGATAAAATGAGAAATGTATTAGATAATATTAGTTTATATTTTTCATTCTTAAAGGTATCTTTAAGAGAAATACTTATATATAGAATAGATTGTATTGTTGGAATTTTTTCTCAACTTGTTGTGCAACTTGTTAGTTTAATATTTATCTTTGTAGTATTTCAGCACACTGAAAGTATTGCTGGTTGGGGTTTTTATCAAATACTATTATTATATGGAATTACTAGAATACCAATAGGTATTTCGGGTTATTGTTTTGATGGACTTTATGATATCGGGCCAAGGTATATAAAAAATG
The DNA here is from genome assembly GCA_934133175.1 of uncultured Clostridia bacterium. Lineage (GTDB taxonomy): Bacteria > Bacillota > Clostridia > TANB77 > CAG-508 > CAG-269. The sequence goes on from CAKPAX010000008.1 coordinate 39,165, forward strand.
GTGAGTTTGATAAAATTCTTTTAAGACCTGTACACCCATTAATATCAATAATTGGCACTTCAAGAGAATTTGGCTCACTAGCTGATCTACTTATTGGACTTGGAATAACAGTTTGGGTATTAGTTAAACTTTCTATTCCTATAACTATATTGTTAATTATTAAAATAATCTTTTTTAGTATAATAGGTGCATTTATAGTTGGTGCTATTAATACAATATTTAGTATCTCATCATTTTGGACTTATAGATCTAATGAGGTAATATGGTCATTTTATAGAATGTATACTTTTACAGAATATCCAATAACTATATATAATAAATTTATAAGAGTACTAATTACAGTAATTTTACCATTTGCATTTATTGCATATTATCCAACTATGGCATATTTAGGTCTAAATAAATATATGATTTACCTATCACCTATAGTTGCTATTGTTTTATGGATAATTGCTATTAAACTATGGAATTTAGCACTAAATAAATATAGAAGTACAGGAACATAATATTTATAAAAAATAAAGAATAAATACATAGATATTGTATTTGTTCTTTATTTTTATATTTTATTTAACCACTAATTTTTCTACATTTTTCAATTTTATAAATGTTATTAAACATAATGGTATAAATATAATGCACACACCTAGTAATGCAAATTCTAATTTAATATTTCCTAAATAGTTTATTACATATACTAAAGGAATATACAATAATCTAGCACCTGTCGAAGCTACTGACATTACACTAGTTTGAATTTCATTTTTTGTATTTTCTTGTAAAGATGTAACTAAATTTCCTTCTATTAATCCATGTACAAATCCATTTAATGCAAATAACCAAACTGTAACTACATTTGTATTTATAACTAAAATAATCATCCACACTATTTCTATTATTATTGGAATTGCGAATTTCTTAGAAGTTTTCATATTAATCATCTTTTCTGAAAATTTTGATCCTATTATTTGCATTGCATAATTTAGTATCCATCCTATACTAACAATTTCAATTGGAACACCAACCATTATTAGAAGTGGTGTAAATACCCAAATTTGAGAATGTGTTATTTCTTTTCCTAAAATATAACTTATTAAATATATTCTAGCTTCTTTTTCTTTTATAATTTCTTTTATAGCATATATCATATCTTTTAACGGATTTTTATGTTTAACCACCATCTTTTGATTATAATCTTTTATTCCTAAAGCTATTAATCCTCCTAAAAAATATGGCAAAAAAGAAATTCCTATACTTAATCGAATATTATATTTTGCAATTATGCCACCTAATGCTGTTACTATCAATAAAGCTATGTATCTTGCAGTATAAATTTTTACATTTAATTTCTTAAATAATTTTCCTGTTGAATCTATTTTATCACAATTAAATTTTATAAAACTTTGATCTACCCCATTAGTCATAGCCATAAATAAACCTAATAAACATTCAGCTGTAAGAGCCATATAAATATTTTGAGCAAATGCATAAAAAACAAAAGCTACAGCTGCTCCAATATCTCCAATTATGTTTAATAATTTTCTATTGCATCTATCTGCTAAATATCCCATTGGAATATCTAAACAACATATAACAATTGTAAAAGCCATTTGCACAAAACCTATTGCTTTTTGATCCATACCTATAGAGTTCCAAAAAATAGTTATTGTTGCCACAGAAAATCCAGCACCTATAGATGTTAATATTGTTTCTAAAATAATTTTAATTAAATTCTTCTTATACATTTTTTCATTAATATTATTTTCCATATGTTTCCTCATTCATTTAATTTATTTTTTATTTTAACATAATTTTATTAAATTTCAATGAATGGATGAAAAAAATTTATACGGCTCATATTTAATTGGATGATTTATTCACATTTTATTAGCAATTACACCAATTGAATCTTCTAATTCTTCATCAAATTCTCTAATCTTTATATTTTTTTCAATAACTATTGTTTTTAAAACAATTGTTTGGCATAATATTTAAAATAATCGCTTTATTATTTTAAAAGGAGGTCTAAATATGCTAGAGTTAAGTGTTTTAAATCAAAAAATATCATATATAAAAATCGAAAATGAAGATTACATATCTATTACTGATATGTTAAAGTCTAAAGATGGAGACTTTTTTGTTTCTGATTGGTTAAGAAACAGAAATACCATTGAATTTTTAGGAATTTGGGAAGAAATTCATAATCCTAATTTTAATTATGGCGAATTCGCCATAATTAAAAGTCAAGCAGGTTTAAATAGTTATAAAATTAGTGTAAAAGAATGGACTGAAAAAACAAATGCAATTGGAATAATTTCAAAAGCTGGAAGATATGGAGGAACTTATGCTCATAAAGATATTGCTTTTGAATTTGGAATGTGGATTAGTCCAAAATTCAAATTATTATTGATAAAAGAATTTGAAAGACTAAAAGCAGAAGAACAAAAACAAATAGGCTGGAATGCAAAACGAGAACTTTCAAAAATAAATTATAGAATACATACTGATGCAATAAAAAACAATTTAATTCCTAAAGAATTAAGTAGAAATCAAATAAATTTTGTTTATGCTGAAGAAGCTGATGTATTAAATATGGCACTATTCGGTATGACTGCAAAAGAGTGGCGTACTAATAATCCTGATTTAGATGGAAACATAAGAGATTATGCTACTATGAACGAATTGATATGTTTAGCAAATTTAGAAAATTTAAATTCCGTTTTTATAAAAGAAGGCTTAAAACAATCTGAAAGACTTGAAAAGTTAAACAAAATTGCTATATCTCAAATGCAAATTTTAAATGATACTGATGTTAAATATTTAAAATAATATTCATTAAATTATACTTTTTAAGTCTTATATAAAATAAAAACTTACGAACCATTAAATTCGTAAGTTTTATTTTATTTGGAGCAGGTAGTGGGAATCGAACCCACGTCATCAGCTTGGAAGGCTGAGGTTCTACCATTGAACTACACCTGCATTTCTCCTGACAGTTATAAATTATAATGGTAAAATTATAATTTGTCAATACTTTTTTAAAATTTTTTTAATTTTTTTGAATTTTATTTTTCATATTAACAAAATATGCTATAATATCAACATATGGAGGAATTTATGATAAGAATAAATAATATAAAAGTGACTGATGATTTATCTAATGAAAATTTAATTAAATATGTATGTAAAAAATTTAATATAAATCATGAAGATATAATTAATTGGAATATATCAAAAAAATCAATTGATGCAAGAAAAAAAGATAATGTTCATTATGTTTATTCAATAGATATTAATTTAAAAAATGAAAAGAAATATAATAAATTTGAAAGAATTGAAAAATATACTTTTCCTATAATAAAAATCAAAAGAAGAAGTTCTTTTAATCCTGTAATAGTTGGTGCAGGCCCTTCTGGTCTTTTTGCAGCATTAACTTTAATTGATAATGGATTTAAACCATTTATAATAGAACAAGGTAAATGTGTAGAAGAACGTCAAAAAGATGTTTTAAATTTTACTCAAAATGGAATATTAAACATAAATTCCAATATCCAATTTGGTGAAGGTGGTGCCGGAACATTTTCTGATGGAAAACTTACAACTGGTATAAATAATCCTTTATGCAAAAAAGTATTAGAAGAATTTCATAAATTTGGTGCTCCTGAACAAATATTGTATTTATCTAAACCTCATATAGGTACAGATAATTTAATTAAAATAATACACAATATAAGAGAATATATAATATCAAAAGGTGGTACATTTTTATTTAATGAAAAAGTTATAGATTTTAATATTAAAGATAATAAAATTAAATCTGTAATTTATCAAAATGTAATAAATAAATCCATTTCAGAAATAGAAACAGATTCAGTGGTTTTAGCAATTGGACATAGTGCAAGAGATACATTTGAAAAATTATATTCAAAAGGTTTTTCAATGGAAAAGAAAAATTTTTCTGTAGGTGTCAGAATAGAACATTTACAAGAAATGATAAATATTTCCCAATATGGAACGATAACAAAATTACACCTTCCACCTGCTGACTATAAATTATCATGTCATCTTCCAAATGGTAGATCATGCTATACTTTTTGTATGTGCCCTGGTGGAACTGTAATGGCCTCTTCAAGTGAAGAAAACACTATTGTTACAAATGGTATGAGCAAATTTTTAAGAGATGGACAAAACAGTAATAGTGCAGTACTTGTTAATATAGTTCCAGAAGATTTTAAAGATTCATCTGTTTTAGCTGGAATATATTTTCAAAAAGACTTGGAAGAAAAAGCTTTTAAATTAGGTGGTTCTAATTACTATGCTCCTATACAAAGAGTAGAAGATTACCTAAAAAATAAAAAGTCTGAATTTATAGGAAAAATCAAACCAACTTATATTCCTGGAGTAACACTTTCTAATTTAAACACTATATTTCCAGACTTTGTCAACGATACATTAAAAGAAGGAATTTTAAACTTTGATAAAAAACTTAAAGGCTTTGCTAACCCTGATGCAATTTTAACAGGAGTTGAAACAAGAAGTTCTTCACCTGTTAGAATAATTAGAAATGAAAATTTAATATCAAATATAGATGGAGTATATCCTTGTGGCGAAGGTGCAGGTTATGCTGGTGGAATAATGTCTGCATCTGTTGATGGTATAAAATGTGCAATTGCAATATTAGAAAGAGGTTAATATGTTATATATAAATACAGATAAATTAGAAAAAATAAATTTTACAAAAAACAATTTTTATGTTGTTATAGATTTCGATAGAACTTTAACAAGCAATACTTCAGATGGTTCATGGACTGTATTCGAAAATCCAAAAACCTTTAATGAAAATTTTGTAAAAAGTGCTAAAAAACTCACTGCTAAATATTATCCTTATGAATTGGATTATAATTTAGATATAAAAACAAAAGAGAAATATATTGAAGAATGGTACTATAAAAACATAAATTTATTATATGACTATAATTTAACTTATGATGCATTTCTAAATTGTATGAAAAATAGCAATTTAGAATTTAGAAATGGTGCAAAAGAATTTTTAACATTTTTAAATTCCAACAATATTCCGGTTATTATATTATCTGCCGGAATCGGAAATGTTATAGAAGAATTTTTAAAAGCAAATAATTGCTTTTTTGAAAATATTTTTGTTGAAAGCAATTTTATAAAATTTAAAGATGGAAAAATGCAAAAATTTACTGACAAAATGATTCATTCTTTAAATAAAAGCACAATAAATTTACCTGATAATGTAAAAAAATCTTTAAAAGAAAAAGAATATATATTACTTTTAGGTGATTTAATAGATGATATCGGTATGGTTTCAAAAAATGATCTTTATAAAACACTAACTATAGGTTTTTTAGAAAATAAAGTTGAAGAAAATACGCAATTTTATAATGATAATTTTGATATTGTATTTACTAATAATACTTCTTTCGAAGAGGTACAAAAATTAATTTTTAATAATTAATAATAGTAAAACCTTCTAAAATTTTTAGATTTTAGAAGGTTTTATTATTATATTTTTAATTCATTAATTGATTTTTGAATAACATTTATTAAATAATCTACATCTTTTAATGTATTATCTTCTCCAAAAGTAAATCTAAGAGTTCCATTAGCCATATCTGAAGGTAATCCAATTGCAACTAATACATGTGAAGGTTCTTGACTTCCAGAATTACACGCAGACCCACTAGAAGCACATATTCCATATTGATCTAATTTTAATAGTAAAGAAACCGCATCTATATTTTTAAATGATATATTTGCATTTCCAGGTAGCCTTTTTTCTATATCCCCATTTATCTTTATATTTGGAAATTTGTCTTTCATTTTATTTAAGAAATAATCTCTCAAATGACTTAAATATTGTTGATGTTTATTTAAATTAACTTTAGCAATTTCACAAGCCTTTCCTAGTCCTACAATGCCAGCCACATTTTCCGTTCCGCTTCTTTTTCCTTTTTCTTGATGTCCTCCATCAAGAAATCTATCAAATTCTATGCCTCTTTTTACATACAATGCTCCAACACCTTTAGGACCATATAATTTATGACCTGATAATGATAGCATATCTATCCCAATTTTCTTTACATCTATTGGTACATTTCCCACAGCTTGCACAGCATCAGTGTGCAAAACTATATTATTACACTTTGCAATTTTAGAAATTTTTTCTATTGGTTCTATTGTTCCAATTTCATTATTTGCAAACATTATACTAATTAAAATTGTCTCATCTGTTATGCTATTTGTTAATTGTTGTAAGTCTATAACCCCACACTCGTCTACATCTAAGTATGTTACTTTAAATCCCTGTTTTTCTAAAGTTTTACAAGTATTTAGAATTGCATGATGTTCTATTTTTGAAGTTATTATATGATTTCCTTTAGCTTTATTTGCATAGCAAAAACCTTTTAATGCTGTATTATCACTTTCTGAGCCACATCCTGTAAAGTATATTTCATTTGAATCTGCTGAAATTAATTGAGCAACCTTTTTTCTTGCCTGTTCTATTGCTCTTTTAGATGCTCTACCTATACTATAAACTGATGATGGGTTTCCATATTGAATAGAAAAATATGGAAACATCTCTTTTAAAACTTCATTTTTTACTTTTGTTGTAGCAGCATTATCAAAATATTTAATCTCCATAATTTTCTCCCCTTTTTTCTTTATATATTATTATATTCATTTGGAGATTAAAGTTTTACAATTCTATTCTAAAATTCTTTTTATTTCATCTATATTATTCATTACTGCTTTATACCCATACTTATAACAATTATCCAATTTTTCTACATCTAGTAAACCTGTTTTATCAGTTTTTACTGTTAATACATAATCACTCATCTTTAAACTTTTTTCAGAAATTTTATTTCCCATTATATCAATTGTCTTCATTGCGATATCCATTATATTGCTTTCATCATCTACTGTATCTGCATCAAAATTCACTGCAATAACTTTATCTACTCCTTGTTTTTTTACTTCGTGTACAGGAATATTATCTAATGCTCCTCCATCTAAAAACTTATGATTTTCAAAATCACAAGGACAAAATACTGCTGGAAAACTACTACTTGCTCTTACTGCTTTTCCTATTGTTATATCTGTTATATATTTACTTTTTTCTTCATTTTCTGGAATACAATTCGTAAAAACATATTCTTTGGATTCTGTTATATCAACAGCTGGAATAACTATAGGCATCTGTATATCTCTAATTGTTCTTATTCCTTTTCTTAATGCAATTTCATTATACATACTTTCTATATTTTCACCAGATCTTAATCCAGATAATTTAAGTTTTTTGTTAATCATAAAATTGCTTATACCTGTTATTATAGGACTACTATTTATATTAACTATATCTTTTGAATATTTTTTAAATAATATGTAAATATAGTATGGAGAATATCCCATAGCATATAATGACGCAATTAAGCTTCCTGAACTTGTTCCTCCTATTACATCTATCTTTATATTATTATCTTCTAATGCTTTTAATACTCCTGCGTGTGCTATGCCTCTAATTCCTCCACCTGATAATGCTATACCAATTTTCAATTCACATCATCCTTTTTACTTTTTTATATATTATTTACTATTTATTATGTGTTTAATCAATTTTTAGTTACAAAAAAATAGTAAATCTAATTTTAGATTTACTATTTTTTATATAAAGCAATTTTACTTTTTTATTTAACTGCTTCATCTGTATAATACATTTCTCCAAATTCATATTGTACTTTATAATATTTTCCTACAAAATCTGGCTCTTGTCCTACTTTAAACTCATATGATGGCTCTAATATAATTTCACCATTTTCATTTATAACTCCCCATTTATCATTTTTCTTTATTCCTGCATATCCATACTTATTAAAATCTGTTACTTTTTGATATTGTGGTTCTATTTTTACATCTCCAACTTTATCCTTAAAGCCCCATTTTCCATTTTGTTCAACCGTAAATAATTTATTTTCAAAAATCTCAGAAGCTTCTATAATATTTCCTTCTTTATCTAAATATTTTAAACCTTTTTCATTATATACTTTTATATAATCTTTTTCATTTTGTATATTAGCATTTGTTAGTTCTATTACTTGCTTCATTTTTGAAGAATATATAGAAGTTGTATTAGTTGACAAATTAGATATTTGTATTACATCTTTTCCTTGTACCTTTTCTACAACATCATTACTTAGACTAACTACTACATTTGAATTACTATCTATAATACCTAACTTTCCATCATCTCCACATGCAATAAAATAATTATCATATGCATACTCTATATATGAATACTTTTCTTCTATTATTTGTTTATTGTTAGCATCTATTACTCCATATAAATTTTTATCATTTATAACTGTGATTGTTATTTTATAATTGTCATTGGTTGTATCTAATATACTCTTATTATAGTCTATATTTACTGAATTTCCATCCTTATCATATACATACTTATTTTCATCTTTTTTAACATATATATATTTACCTTTTAATTCTAAGTCCGTATATTCTACAGGTAAGACTAATTTACCTTCTGAATTAGCAATTCCAAACTTTTTAGTTTTTTCTAAGACAAAAATATTACTATTTTCATCATATTCTATTGCTTGATATTCATACCCTAAAACTTCTTTTCCGTTTTTTAATAACCCATATTGTCCATTTTTTCTTGCAATTAAGAATATTGTATCTTTATCTTGTATTTCATTTACTCTATTGATTTCATTATATTCTATATCTAATTCCATTTTTCCCTTACTGTTTATATAACCATATTTAAATCCATCATCTAATTTATTTCCTACTATATATCCAGCTGATTTATATCCATTTTCTTCATTTGAATACTCATCACTAATTATATTGTCATATAAAGTTTTTACAATTTCTCTACCCTTAATATTTATAATACCATATTTTTCATCTTTTTTAACTAATAACTCTCCTTCTTTATATGATACACTATCTATACTATCATATATAGCTTTAGTTAAGGGTTTTCCTTTAAAACTAATTATTCCATATTTTCCATTAGCCTCATACTTTAGAACACTCTTTTCATACATCAAATCACTTGCAACATTCTTTAATTTTATTGGTTCAACTTTATCATATTCAGCTAAAATACTTTCTTTATTAGAATTTAATATTATTGCATTTTCTGTTTTATAACACACAAATACATCCTTTGTAGGGTTTGGTATAATAACCTTATCATATTCAGCATCTACTATAATATTTCCTTTATTATCTATTACTCCATATTTATTATTTGTTTTTAAAACAAAATAATTGTATTTATCAATTTGTTCTATTGTATAATCTTTATCATCACTTAATTTCTTTTGTACTACAAATGTGGCTATTCCTGCAATTATTACAATAATTACTATAATCAATAAAATTGTTAAAAATATTTTCTTTTTAGACATTTTCATCTACCTACCTTTGTTTTTTGATAAATGTATTATATCATAATATGTAATTATTTTTCAATTCCTTGAATGCATCTTCTAAAATTTGGTTCATTTTCTACACAGGTAATTAATGTTATTCTGTTATCATCAGTTTTTTCTAGCATACTCCAATCAGTATCTTTAATTATTTCAATTTTATCCACTATGTATGTCTTTTTAAATTTTTTATATACATAATTTATTTCATCACCTTTTTTTAATTTTTTTATATCCTTAAAATAATTTACAGGATATCCTCTATTATGAGCTGCTAATCCTATATTTCCCTTCTTTTTAGAAGTATTTTTAAAATGACCAATATATTCATTCATTACATCATCTGTTGTTCCCTCTGATATCTCTGCTTCTAAAGATATCGCCCTTATTTCTATTTTCCATTTTTTTTCTTGTTTTTTATTTGAAATAATTGTATTTTCTATATTGGTATTAAGCTCTTTAACTACTTCATTTACCTCTTTTATATTATTTGTATTTTGATTATTATTTACTGAATTTTCTACATTTATTAAATTTTCATTATAATTTGAAATATACTTTGATATTAAAGAATAAATATAATTTAGACTCAAAAAAATTGATACTGAAATAATTAAAGAAATTAGATTTATATTTAGCTTTGTATATCTAATAATAAATTCCTTCTTTCTTATTTAATTTTACTATATATTAAAATAAATATCTTTCTATTATATTAATATCAAATGCATATAAAGTAAAGTCTTTTTGATTTACAAATTTCGACAATTTCAAAAAAATAGGCGAACCTTAAAATATTCTTATTTTCCAAAACATTTTAAGGTCCACCTCTTTTAATAATTTCATATGCCTCTATTATTTGTCTATGTATTTTATTTTCTTTTATTACCAATAGCCATAAAAATATTATTATAACAAAAATTGCTATATTTTTAAAATAATATATTGCTATACTACTAATAACTGTTAATATAATTATAAATAAATTAGAAATATTATTACTATATTCTCTAGCTTTCTTTTTTCCAAATTTTAAGCTTAAGACTCCTTTTAAAATTCTTCCTCCATCTAATGGATATATAGGAATCAAATTAAACAACATTATGAGTAAATTTGCATATATACAAATTTTATTGGATAAAAAATTTACATCTATATTTTTTATTATAAAAATTATAACTAAATTAGTTAGTGGCCCTGCAATAGCAACTAATATTTTTTTTATTTCTAATAGATTACTTTTGCCAATTTTTTTATTATAATCTTTTGGATACAATTTAAAAGATACTGATAATCCAAACGGCATTAATTCTAATTTTTCTGGTTTCATTCCTAGTAAAATTCCAGATATCAAATGTCCAAGTTCATGAATTATACAAAAAAACATAATAGTTGCATATAATTCTATTTGTTTTGTAAAATAAAACAGAATTAAAAAAATAAAGATTTTTAAATCAATTCTAAATCTCATACTAAATCTTCCTCTATATATTTATGATTTTCTGAGGATCTACAAATCTATCTGCTTTTCTAATTTCAAAATGAAGATGTGGTCCTGTAGAATTACCAGTTGTTCCGACTTCTGCTATTCTCTGTCCTTGTGTTACATTCTCACCTTCATTTACATACAAAGTCTTGCAATGTGCATATACCATTGTAACATCTCCAATTTTTATTTTTAAATGATTTCCATAATCCCCTTGACTTGAATTTTGTATTACAACCCCATCTGTAGCTGATCTTATAATTGTCCCACTTATTGCAGCAATATCTAGTCCTGTATGATTTTTTGGAACTGTACTAGTTGTTGGATTTCTTATACCAAATTTTGAACTAATATATCCTTCAACAGGAACAATAAAACTTGTTGTATTTTTTACATCTAGTATATCTTGTTCTTCTTGTGACAAGGTTATTGTAGATTCAACATTCTCATTATTTTCTTCTACTGCTCCCCCAATATTTTCTTCTTTTGATGTTTCTTCAGTATTTTGCACATCAATACTATTATCAGATTTTTCTTTATCACTTTCCTCTAAATCAGTTTTATTTTGTTCACCATTTTTTTGATTTTCTTGTTCTATTAAATTTTCTTCTTGATTACTAGTTAAATTATTATTTTGTATCTTACTTTCTTTTGTCAAATTAATATATATATTATACAATTTTGTGTATGTTTCTTGAAAATTTACATCATAGGATAATATTTCCCTAACTTTGTTTTTCAAATCTTCAGAAAATACGTAATTATTTATAATACAAAAATAAAATGTAGAATAAATTAATAAACATATAATAATTTGCCAAATCAATTTCTTAAACAATTTAAAATCTTTTCTGCTGTTTACACTTACTCTTGTACTACTATTACTATATCTACTATCACTTTCTCTTCTTCTATTATATATTTCTTCTGCTCTTCTAATTTTATCTTCAACAGACATCATTCTTTCCATTAAAAAAACACCTCTTCCTTAGTATATTTTCTTTTTAATGTATATGTTTAGAAGATGTGTTTTATGTTTAATTTTAAAATATATTTAAAACTAAACTTATTAGCAGTAAAACAGTTACTACTATACTATATTTTTTTAAAATTCTTATTTTCTTTTTATTTTTTTCAGTAAGTTTTTCACTTTTTTTACAATTTTGTGTTTTATCTATGTAGTTAGAAACTAACATTTCTGCTTCTTTTAATATATATTCTTTATTTTTTAATTGTTCATTTTTTACATTTTTATTACTTTGTTTATCTACAAATTCAAGTTTTTTTATCTTTTTGTTACCTTTAAGTATTACTATTGCTTCTTCTACTATATTAGAAGGTAAATTTTTCAATACTACTATATTTTTCATGTTACTTGTCTCCATTTAATATCACTCCTTAAAATATGTTCTATATTTTAAGTTTTTCCAATTTTATCAATGATATTCATTTTATTTAATGCTATAATATTGCTTCATAAATTCCAAGTGATATTATATTTGACAAATCAACTACTAATTGCACTGGCATTTCTCTTAATACTTGTAAATTTTTATATTTATCCTTTAAATCCTCGCAAATACTATATTTTATGCTTATATCTCCTATTTCTATTTTTTCTTTATCTATACCGCAATTTAACTTTGTTTTACATTTTGTAACAAAAATTTTTCCAACAAGTTCTTTTGTTGACATTGCCGAATCTATTACTATAACACATTTATTATTATTGTTTATATATTTTATACTTTCTTCAATATTTAATGCATGTATTGGTTTTTCAAAATTTCCTAATATATCGATTTCTTTATTATTCATTAATAATCGATTTAAATTAGAGCCAATTAAAGCACCTAAACTATCACCAGATATTTTATTGGTTCCTATGCATAAAAAAACAATTTTTTTATTATTGTTTTTCAAATTTTTTCTAAGTTCATTAACAAAATTTTTATAATCTTCTTGTATAATCATTATTCCTCCAAAATTAATTTTATTAAAAATATATGCTATAATTTATTCTTTAATTCTTTTTATTTGGAGTTATAATTATCTTTATTTTATTGTCATTTTCATATTTACTTATTAAATCATTTGAAAAACTTGCTAATTCATTTGTAATTATAATAGTATCATAATTTTTATTCTTTAAATTATTTAATTCTTTATCTATCATTTCTGGATCTTCTAATTCAAAAACATCAAATCCCATTCCCCTAGCTAATCTATAATTTTTATTATCCCCTTTAATTCTTATATATGAAATCTTCATAAAAAAATCACCCAATTTTATTTTGAGTGATTTTTTATTTTTTATTCTATTTAATTTTAATAAACTTTATATGCTGCTGCAATTACTCTTCCATTTGCAGAATACATTTCAAGTCTTATTGTATCTTTTGTTGTATTTTTAAATTTAAAATTTTTACTTCCATATGACACAGCTGCTTCTACTCCATCACCATTTAAATAACTTACATGATTTGAGTGTGGTCTAGCATATATGCTTTTTGACCCTAATCTTTTTGCAACTCCGCACAAAGTTGTTGCAACTTGGCAAACACCTCCACCAAAGTCTTGTTTATATATTCCATTTACTATAACTGTTGCTTGTTTATAACCGTTTTGTCCTCCACATGATCCCACTACATTAAACCAGTTAAATTCTTCTCCTGCTCTTAATTTTTTACCTGTTATTTTTCCACAAGCTTTTGCTATATTAAAGTTTCTATTTGATGGGCTTCCTCTTGAATATGTTGTATATGTAACTAATAATTCCTCTTTTTTAGAATTTGATGTTCTTATATAATCTTTGCTAACATATCCTACATTTCCTGCATTTGTTGATACTTTATACCAATTATTATTTTCAGAAAGTATATTTACAATTTCAGCAGCATCTAGTTTTTCTTTAACTCTAGAATAACTGTTAGCAGAGCTTCTTAAAGATAATGTCGATGTAACTGCTACAAAACCTTTTTTATTAATATATGGTTTATTTTTTGATAAATTCTCTTCTAATACATATCCAATAGTTCCTGATGATGTTCTTATTCTTGCCCACCCATTTTTTCTTTCAGCTACAGTTACCTTTTTACAAAAATCGATAGTTTCCAAATTTTTAGAATTATCTGTTGCTTTTCTTCTTACTTTTAATGTTTTTAATGTATATGCTTTATAAGGTTTTTGTTTTGAAACTTTTACTTTTGCTATATATCCAATTTTTCCTAATGATGTTCTTACTTTTATCCATCCATTTTTTTCTTTTCTTATTACAGTTATTTTTTCTCCGAATTGTAAAGTTTGTAATTTTTTAGAATTATCTGTTGCCTTTCTTCTTACTACTACACTTTTTATTGCATATGCTTTATAAGGTTTTTGTTCTGATACTTTTTCTTCTGCAATGTATCCAATTGTTCCTGATGATGTCTTTACTTTTAACCATCCTTTTTCTTCTTTTTTTATTACAGATACTTTATTACAAAAATCTAATTTTTCTAACTTTTTAGAATTATCTGTTGCTCTTTTTCTTATTATTACATTTTTTATTGTATATGCCTTATATAATGTTTTTTCTGTTCCTGCATAAGAATTTGGTATTTGAATATTAAAGAATATTCCAAATACTACTAACATACATATTGATAAGATTGTTAATTTTCTTGTTTTCATATTAATCCCCCAATTAAATTTATATTCTTATTTAACGCCTTTTATTATATATTTAATTTTTTTCTATTGCAATCTTTTTTTATAAATTGTAAAAAAAGATTCAAAAAGTATATTACTTTTTGAACCTTTTTATTATGCACTTTTTAATTCTAATCTTAATTTATCTGCAATCATAGCTATAAATTCACTATTTGTTGGTTTTCCTTTACTTGCAGAAATTGTATATCCAAATATACTTTCAACAGCTTCTTGTTGTCCTCTTCCCCAAGCAACTTCTATTGCATGACGAATTGCACGTTCTACTCTTGATGGTGTAGTAGAAAATTTTTGTGCTATTTGAGGATATAAACTTTTTGTTATTTGATTAATCACATCTATATCTTTTACAACCATCATTATCGCTTCTCTTAAATATTGATATCCTTTTATATGAGCTGGAACTCCAACTTCATGAATTAAATTTGTAACTAAAGCCTCTAAATTTTCTTCATCTTTTTCATTTTCTACAGTTATATATTGTGTCTTTATTTCTCTTGACACATAATTCATATTTTTTGAAGGTTTATAATTTTTAAGTTCTTTTATTCTTTTTATTAATAACTCAATATCAAATGGTTTTACCATGTAATATTCTGCTCCTAAAGAAACAGCTCTTTGAGTAATTTTATCTTGTCCTACAGCTGACAACATAATGCATATTGGTTTTTTTGTTCCTTTTAATTCATTAACTTTTTCTAGTACTCCTATTCCGTCTAAATGTGGCATAATAACATCTAATATTGCTATATCTGGTTCTTTATTTTCTATCATATTCACTGCTTCTAATCCGTCTTTTGCCATTCCCACAACTTCCATATCATTTTCTCTTCTTAAGTATGATGCTAATGTATTTGCAAATTCTTGATTATCATCTGCAATTAGCACTCTAAGTTTTTCATTCACAATCTTTTCCTCCTAAAAATTTTATTTGTATTTTCTACGAATCAAATTATATTGCAATTTTTAGGATTTTGCAATTTATTTTTGGAAATTTTTTCCAATTTTTTATAAAACTTTTATTTTTCTACACTTTTGTTAACCAATTTTTCATATAAAACTTTTATATTATTTATTTTTATATTTTTTGTATTAATATCAGCTAATAATTCCTTATAAACAGCGGTTTCTAACTCTATTTTACAATTAACAACATCTAAAAATTGAGTACTTGTTATATTAATACCTTTATTTTTACAATAATATTTAAAAAGTTCTAAATTATTATATTCTATATCTACATCTGCTTCTATTCCTTTTACTTTCAACACTTTTTCACTTTTATCTATTGCTAGCATAGTTGCTCCTGAATATGCCCTAACCAAACCTCCTGTACCTAATAATATTCCTCCAAAATATCTTGTTACAATAACTAAAATATTACATAAATTATTTTTTTGTAGTATATTTAACATAGGCGCTCCCGCTGTTCCAGAAGGTTCACCATCATCACTTGATTTTTCTATAATTGAATCTCCATCTACAACTCTATATGCAACACAGTTATGTCTTGCATCATAATATTTCTTTTTTGTTTGTTTTATAATATCTTCTGCTTGTTTTTGATTTTCTATATAAAATAAATTTGCTATAAACTTTGATTTTTTTTCTACTAATTCAGCTTCAATATTATGTTTTATAGTTAAAAACTCTTGCATAAAATTGTCCTTTCTATATTTTAACTTATTCCAGCAGTATATCCTGTACTATACGCAATTTGTAAATTAAATCCCCCTGTATAACTATCTACATCTATAATTTCTCCTGCAAAATACAATCCATTTACTATTTTAGATTCCATAGTTTTAGGATTAATTTCCTTTATATTTATTCCTCCACTTGTAATTATAGCTTCATCAATTGGTCTAAATCCTTTTATTGTTACCTCAAAATTTTTAAGTAATTTTACTAAATTTCTTCTTTCTTCTTTTTTTATTTCATTTACTTGTTTTTGTGGATTTATTCCACTTCTTTCTATAATAATATTTATTAATTTTTGTGGTAATAATTTATCTAGTGAATTTTTAAATTGTTTATTTTTTATTTCATTAAAGTCTCTTAAAATTCTTTCATCTAATTTTTCTTCTGATAATGCAGGTTTTAAATCTATGCTTAACTTTATTTTCTTGTTTTTTAGCAGTTCATCTATATTTTTATATCTTACCAAATGTGCTGAGGAACTAAGAATTGTTGGGCCAGATACACCAAAATGTGTAAATAGCATCTCTCCAAAATCTTCATATATTATTTTATTTTTTTCTATATCTTTTAATTTAATTTCTACATTTCTTAAACTCAATCCTTGCATTTCTTTACAAGTATCTTTTTCAAATGTTTCTAATGGTACTAATGATGGTTTTATTTTTGTTACAGTATGTCCTAATTTTTCTACCATTTTATATCCATCACCTGTAGAACCTGTTAATGGATAACTTTTTCCACCTGTTGCTACTATTATTTTATCTGCATTTATTATTTTATCTTGTAGCTTTACTCCTATAACATTTTCATCTTTTACAAGAATTTCACTAACTTTTTGATTTAACAATATTTCTACATTCAGTTCTTTTAATCTTTTTGTAAAACATTTTAATACATCTTGCGATTTATCTGTTATAGGAAAAATTCTATTTCCTCTTTCTTCTTTAACTTCTAGTCCTTGTTTTTTTAGAAAATCTATAATATCAGCATTTGTATAATTTTTGTATACACTATATAAAAACATTCCATTACCTGGTGTATTTTTTATAAATTCATCCATACTTAAAGAAGATGTTATATTACATCTTCCCTTTCCTGTTATTAATAATTTTCTTCCAAGTGATTGCATCTTTTCAATTAAAATTACTTTATTACCATTTTCTGCAGAAGTTATTGCTGACATCATGCCAGCGGGTCCTCCACCAATTACTACTACTTTCATTTTTACCCCTTTTTACTATTTTTCCATTTCCATAATTGCTTTTAAAATACCAAATTTTCCATATTCATATGTAAGTCCCCCTTGCATATATGCTAAATATGGTTCTCTTATGGGTCCATCGCAAGATAATTCTATTGTTGACCCTTCTGTAAATGTTCCAGCTGCCATTATAACTTTGTCTTCATATCCTCCCATATAACTTGGTTCTGGTACAACATGTGAATCTATTGGTGATCCTTTTTGTATTCCTTGACAGAATTTTACCAATTTTTCCTCTGAACCTAATGCTATTGTTTGAACAATATCTGCTCTTTCTTCATTATATTTAGGAGAAACATCATATCCTAATTTTTCTAGAATTCTACTTGAAAATACCGCTGTTTTTAGACTACTTGCAACAACGCTTGGTGCAAAAAACACCCCTTTTAATAATAATGTATTTTGATTTAGTGATGGACCAATTTCTTTTCCAATACCTGGTGCTGTTAATCTTTCTGCACATAGTTCTACTAAATCTTTTTTCCCTGCAATATATGCCCCACTTGTTGCAATACCTGCACCTAAATTTTTCATTAAAGATCCAACAATTATATCTGCTCCAACATCTGTTGGTTCTCTTGTTTCTACAAACTCTCCATAACAATTGTCTACCATTATAATAACATCTTTATTAACTTCTCTTATTTTTTTAATAACATTTTCTATTTTTGATATAACTATACTTTTTCTTGTTGAATATCCTCTTGATTTTTGAATTTCTACTAATTTAATATCATTTTTAGATAATCTATTTTGTATTTTATCTATATCAAATTCATCATTTACTAAATCAATTTGTTCATATTTTATTCCATATGATTTTAAAGAACTTTTTGATTCTTCTTTTCCTATTCCTATAATTGTTTGAAGTGTATCATATGGTGCACCTGTTATACTTAACATTGTATCTCCTGGTCTTAATAAACCAGATAATGTTACAGCTAATGCATGTGAACCAGATATTAATTGAGTTCTTACTAATGCATCTTCTGTATTAAATATATCAGAATATATTTCTTCTATTTTATTTCTTCCAGGTTCATCAATTCCATATCCTGTAGATGTATTTAAATGCATTTCTGCCAAATTATTTTTTTGAAATGCATTAATTACTTTTAGTGAATTTATTTCACATGTTTTATCTATTTGTTTAAAAATATCTTTTAATTCTTCTTCAACTTCATTTGATAGATTTATTATTTTTTCACTTATTCCTAAATTATTATACATCTTATTTCTCCTTTATTTAAACTCTATATTATATAATAACACAAAACACTTATTTGAACAATAACAAGTTTAAAAACTCTTAATTCCAATTATAGAATTAAGAGTTTTTTATTTTATTCTTCTATTATTTTATCTATAGAATTTAATCTCATTTCTTTAATTAATTTGCAACTTTCATTTAGTTTGCTTTGTTCTTCTTCATTTAAATCTAAATCAACAATTTCTCTAACACCTTTACTATTAATAATAGCAGGAACTCCAATATAAATATCATCTTGTCCATATTTGTTTTGCAAATAAGTAGAAACTGTTAATATACAATTTTCGTTATCTAATACTGCTCTTACAATTTTATTTAATGCCATACCTATACCATAATATGTTGCTTTTTTCTTGTTAATTATTTCATATGCAGCATTTACAACATCTTTGTGTATCTTATCTAAATCATCCATAGGATGACTATTATCTTGCATTACATTATATATTTTTTTACATCCCACATAAGCATGTTCCCATGGTACAAAAGAAGAATCTCCATGTTCTCCCATTATATATGCATGTACATTTTTTGATGATATATTTAAATAATCTGCAATAAGATATCTTAATCTTGCTGTATCTAATACAGTACCTGATCCAATTATTTGATTCTTTGGTAATCCAGAAACTTTTGCTACAACATATGTCATTAAATCTACTGGATTTGTTGCAACAATTATTATTCCATTAAATCCACTTGCCATAATACTTTTTGTTATACTTTTTATAATCTTTGTATTAACTTCTGCAAGTTCCAATCTAGTTTGACCTGGCTTTTGTGCAGCACCTGCTGTTATTACTGCAACTTCCGCATCTTTACAATCATCATAATCCCCTGCTTTTATAACCATTTTTTGAGGAGCAAAAGGTAGTCCATGTGATAAGTCCATTTCTTCCCCTTCTGTCTTTTCTTTGTCTATATCTATTAATACAAGTTCTGATATTCCACCTCTATTTAACATAGAATATGCCATACTCATTCCTACAAAACCTGTTCCAATTAATGCTACTTTACCTTTTTTCATAATAATTCCTCCGTTCCATTTATAAAAAATTTTCCCACTTAATTATTATACTACTTTTTTTTAATCTTATAAATATTTTTTTGATATTATATTAATTTTATTTTTAAGTTGTTTGAAGTTGTCAAAAAACTACGTCCCCATTGACAACCTCAAAAATTTATTGGGAGTTATTGACACAAAAAAGCCGAAACTTTCGTTTCAGCTTTTTTAGTCTTTTGCTGCATATGGTAATACAGCTATATGTCTTGCTCTTTTTACAGCAAGTGTTATATCTCTTTGATGTTTTGCACAACATCCTGTTGTTCTTCTAGGTAATATTTTACCTTTATCATTAATAAATTTTCTTAATTGTTCTGGATTTTTATAATCTAAAACAAAGTTTTTGTCACTGCATAATACGCAAACTTTTTTTCTTTGTTTTCTAAATCTTGGATTATAATCTTCATCCATGTTTCTATTATTTCTTTTATTATTCTTTTTATCTGCCATTTTATTTTACCCCCTTACGACATTAGAATGGTAGGTCATCACTTGAAGATACTTCAAAGTCTGTTGCTCCTGGCATTGTGCTTCCAAATGTATTTTCGAAAGATGCACTTGAATCTGAATCTCTTTTGCTATCAGCAAAATATGCTTCTTCTGCAACAACTTCTGTTATATAATGTTTTTGTCCTTGGTCATCATCCCAAGTTCTTGTTTGTATTCTTCCAATAATTCCTACTTGTTGACCTTTCTTAAAGTATTTACTACAAAATTCTCCTAGTTTGCTCCAAGCTACTATGTTAATAAAATCAGCTTGTCTTTCTTCTCCTGGTCTTGCAAATCTTCTATTTACAGCTAAAGAAAAAGATGCAACTAGTGTATTATTTGTTTGTGTATATCTTACTTCTGGATCTCTTGTTAATCTTCCCATTAAAATTACTTTATTCATATTATACCTTACCTTCCTTTAAATAAAGGCCCCTAAATTTTTTCTTTATTTAATTTTTAAATTAGTCTTCTTCTCTTACTACGATAAATTTTATAACTTCATCAGTAATTCTATAAATTCTTTCTAATTCAGCTATAAAGCTTGGTTCTGCTTCAAATTTAAAAACAAAATATGTAGCTTCTTTATTTTTCTTTATTTCGTAAGCTAATTTTTTCTTTCCAAGATTTTCTACAGATTCTACTTTTCCATTTTCATTTATTAATCCTGTAAATTTTGTTTCTAAAGCTTTTAAACCTTCTTCATCAACATTTGGATTAACAATGACAACACTTTCGTATTTATTCATTATCTTTCACCTCCTTATGGATTTGTAACCCACTAAAATAGTGAGTAAGGATGTTAAAAAACAGCTATGCATTTTTTAACATAGCTATTTTAACATATATTTAACTATTTTTCAAGCATTTTTAGAAATAAATATGAATAACTTATGATATGTTCACCCTATAAAATTAATTTATGAAAGATTAACAACATTATATAATGAATGCAAGGTTATAAAAATCTTGAGGTTAATTTTTTCCATATTCGTCCTTTCTTGCACAAAAAAATAACTGTGCATCCAAAATTATTTTTTTGAATTTACACAGTTAATTTTTAACACTCTACCAAAATTCGTAAACGTATTTTGATAGCATAAGAAAATTCCATACTAACGTATAAATCCGTTAGTAACTCTTATTCAATTACTCTATTTAAAACTATTTTATTTACAAGTTATAAACACGGTTTTAGAACACAGTTCTACTAATAAAGTGAAACGCGCAATCCAATGTTGTCGCTGCTGTTAGCCGTGCTATCGTAACTGCGATGAGAAGCTGGAATGCTGTAGCCGAAGCCGCCGTAAGTGCCTCCCCTATAGCTACAAGGATAGAAGGTGCTGGCAGTATATTCTAAGGTCCATTCCCATTCATTTCCTGCAAAATCATATATATTCATTTTTTTATTTTGTTCACTTGCTCCTGTTGTTAATAATATTTTTGTTCCTGCTGATTTTGATGTTTCAGACACATCATTCCATGGATCGTCATAACCTCTTGCTTTGGTACTATTAATTTTAAATCCACTATCTTTATAATTCCCCCAACTTGTACTATTTTCTTTTATATAATATTGTGCTGTATTTGTAGTTGTGTCCCAATTACCTTTTACTTCTAAAAACTTACATACTAAATCCCATTGTATTCCATAAATTAAACTACTTGTTTTATCTCCTGTACTCATTCCATTTGCTAATTGTTGTGCATCACTACATCTTACATAATTATATGGTATCATATCTTTTTTACTTACTGCTTTTGGTGAACTACTTGTTATTTCTTTTCTATTATATCTTGCTAAACTTGTATTCTTATCACTACCTGCTATTCCGGCTTCATATCTTCCTATATAAAATCCTTTATTTGTATATATACTACTTAACATTTTTTTATAATTTATATTATATTCATTATATGTTAATCCACATCCATTATTTAATAACTTTTGTGATTCTGTTAATCCTTCTGTACTTGCTGTTACTAATGTACTACCATCTTTTGCATACCACTCATCTATATAATAACTTCTATAATCACTCGCATATGCTATTAAATCTGCTTTTATTTTATCATAATCTGTACTATTTGTTGCACTTGTAAATACTGTTGCTGGTACTTCTACCCATACCCATTCGTTTTGATTACTATCTATCATTACTATTCCTGTATTTTCATTTGTTGCTGAATCTATTGTTGAACCTTCTGGTTTTGCTGCTGTTGCTTGTTCTATTACTGTTCTTGTATCTTCTGCTGGTCTCTTTGTTCCATAATCTATTTTTGTATCTTCATCTTTTTTACTGTCATCTTTTCCTGTTGTATTTGTTGTAACTCCATCTGCTGTTATTGTTACTTCATAACTTCCTTTTTTTACTGTCCATGGTAGGTTATTTTCTGTTCCATTTTTTGTTAT
>CAKPAX010000009.1 GCA_934133175.1 uncultured Clostridia bacterium
TCTGCTGTTATTGTTACTTCATAACTTCCTTTTTTTACTGTCCATGGTAGGTTATTTTCTGTTCCATTTTTTGTTATTTCTGTTCCTTTTATTTTTCCTATTTCTGCTTCTAATGTTGTTAAATCTATTACCCCTTCATCATTCACTTTTGATGCCATTACTGCTAATTTTACTTGCTCCTCAAACTCAGACTTATCTGTTGTATCTTTTGCACTTGTTGCCTGTTTTAATATTCCATTTTCTCCTGTTAACATACTTATTGCTACCCCTGCTAGTATTAAAAGAACTATTATTGTTATTACCAACGCTATTAATGTTATACCTTTAGCTTGCTTTATTTGCATACTTTTTCCTCCTTCGTATTTTTTCTTTGTTTTTATCTTTATATATTTTGTTCAATTTTTTATTTTTAAATTCTTTTTATTTATACTTTTTTACTATTTAATAAATAGTATCAACATTTTTATTTCATACTATTTTTTCTAAAGGTATTTAGTTTTCAATGTTCTACTATTTATTTAATAGTTTGTATTTAAATTTTATACTATTATTTTTTATTTTGCAATATTTTTCTTATTTTTAGAAATAAAATCTATTACACTAATTTTTTGACTCTTTATTATAAAAAACCACTCTTCCAAATTTTACTTCGTTTAGTTTCTTTTGAAGTTCTATAATAGGTATTGGTAAAATTGAAATTATTATTGTATATATCCATTGAGTCATATTTAATGGAACTAAGCTAAATATTTGAGCTAAACTTGGAATTATTACAACTATTGTTTGAACTATAACACCTAAAATAAAGCTTCCTACTAAATATTTATTCTCAAAAATTCCTACTTTGAATATTGATTCGTCACTTTTAATATTAAAGCTGTGTACTAGTTCTAGTAATCCAATTGCTACAAATGCCATTGTTCTTCCAACTTCTAATCCATATAAATTATTTCCTAAACTAAATGCAAATAATGTTAACATACCTATCATTGCACCCTCAACAATAATCTTATTCCATAATCCATCTGAAAATAATCCTTTTTTAGAACTTCTTGGTTTTCTTTTCATAATATCTTTTTCTGGTGGCTCTAGTCCTATTGCAATTGCTGGAAGTGAGTCTGTAACTAAATTAACCCATAACAATTGAATTGCAAGTAATGGAGATTTAAATCCTAATATTAACCCCATAAATATTGTTACAATTTCTCCAATATTTGTTGCAATTAAAAAATGTACAGCTTTTTTTATGTTATCATATATATTTCTTCCTTGTTTTACAGCTTCTACTATTGTTATAAAATTATCATCAGCCAATATCATATCAGAAGCATTTTTTGCAACATCTGTACCATTTTTTCCCATTGCTATTCCTATATCTGCATTTTTTAATGCTGGACTATCATTTACTCCATCTCCAGTCATGGCAACAACTGCTCCTGTTTTCTGCCATGCTTTTACTATTCTTACTTTATGTTCTGGTGTAACTCTTGCAAAAACAGAATATGATTTAATGTCTCTCTCTAATTGAGTTTGTGTCATTTTATCTAATTCTGCTCCTGTTATCGCCTTATCCCCTGCTTTTAATATATCTAATTCTTTTGCAATTGCTTTTGCAGTATAAATATGATCTCCTGTTATCATAACTGTTTTTATTCCTGCATTTCTACAATCTCTTACCGCTTCTTTTACTCCTTCTCTAGGCGGATCAATCATTCCTATAAGTCCAACAAAAACAAGATCTTTCTCTATTGTTTCTGAATCAATTTTTTCTGGCAAAATATCAACATCTAAAAAACTAACTGCAATTACTCTTAATGCCTTATTTGCCATGTTTAAATTATCATTTTTAATTTTACTTATTTCTGCTTGTGCTAAACTACTTACACTCTCATTTCTATATATTTTGGTACATTTATTTAAAAGTATATCTGGTGCTCCTTTTGTTATAATTCTATACTTATTACCCAATTTATGTATTGTTGTCATCATTTTTCTATTTGAATCAAATGGAATTTCATTTACTCTTTCCATATTTAAATATAATTCTTCTTTGTTTTTTCCTTTGGCTAATGCTTCATTTACAATTGCCACTTCTGTTGGTTCTCCAACTGCAAATTTTTTCCCATTTTCACTTGATATATCACAATTTGTACACATTGAAGCTAATTCTATACACAAATCATTATTATAACTTTTTATATTTACAACTTTCATTTTATTTTGAGTTAAAGTCCCTGTTTTATCAGAACATATTACACTACTACTCCCTAATGTTTCTACAGCTGGCAATTTTCTTATTATACTATTTTTCTTTGCCATTTTTGTAACACCTATTGATAACATTATTGTTACAATTGCTGGCAATCCTTCTGGAATTGCTGCAACCGCAAGTCCTACAGATGTCATAAACATTTCTACTGGCTCTATCTTCTTAAATATTCCTATTACGAATATTGCTATACAAATAACTAAACAAGCTATTCCTAATGTTTTTCCTACTTCTCCTAATTTCTTTTGTATTGGAGTCTCTGGTGCTTCTTCATCTATTATCATATTTGCAATTTTTCCTACTTTAGTATCCATTCCTGTTTCTGTAACAATTGCTTTTCCATGGCCATTTACTGCAATTGTAGCCATAAATACCATATTTAACATATCACCTGTTGGAATATCTTTTTTTAAAACACTATTACTATTTTTTAGAACAGGCTCTGTTTCTCCTGTTAAACTTGATTCTTCAACCTTTAAGTTAAAATCTTCTATTAATCTACAATCTGCTGGTATATAGTTTCCAGCTTCTATTATTACAATATCTCCTGGTACCAATTCTTCTGCATTTATTTCATATGTTTTTTTATTTCTAATAACCTTTGCAACTGGTGGAGTCATCTTTTTTAAAGCTTCTATTGATTTTTCTGCTTTTGCTTCTTGAACTAGTCCCATAATTGCATTTAAAATTACTATTGCTATTATAATAATTGAATCAATGTAATCATTTTCTCCTTGCATTTTTGATACTACTGCAGAAATAATTGATGCAATTATTAGTATAATAATCATAAAATCATTAAATTGTTTTATAAATTTTACTATTATACTTTCTTTTTTCTTATCTTTTAATTTGTTTTTACCATATTTTTCTTGCCTTTTTTTTACTTCCTCTTCTGTTAAACCATTGCCCAAATTTGTCCTAACGTTTCTAATAACTTCATTTATCTTATAAGTATGCCACATAAAATCCTCTCCTTTGTATATAATCTAAAATAAATATATGTGCTTGTACTAAAAATATGATAAAATTTAATATTTTCACGTTTGTCGTTTTTAATCATATTATGTATCAGAGGTGTTTTTATGTTTATAAGTTGTTTTATTTTAGCACTTTCTGTTAGTATTGATTCACTAAGTATTGGAATTACATATGGATTAAAAGATACCAAAATATCATATATAGGAAAAGTTACTTTATTTATAACATCATTTATTATTTCTATTATTTCAATATGGTTTGGTGATAATATAAAAAACATTTTTCCAGATATTATAACAAAAATGATTGGAACATTTATTTTAATATTTATGGGACTATTTATTATTTATCAATCTGTATGTAAAAATAATTTAGAAGATAATAAAATAAGAAATAATTCAGAAGAAAAAATATATAGTTTTTTTATAAAATTTTTAGGCATAACAATTAAAATTATAAAAAACCCAATTTCTTCTGATTTTGATCACTCGAAAAAAATTGATGGAAAAGAATCTTTATTTTTAGGTTTAGCTTTATCTCTGGATGCGTTTTGTGTAGGAATAGGTAGTGGAATTATTGGAATTAATTCATTTATCTTTCCATTTTTAACTTCACTATTTCAATTAATATTTTTAAATACTGGTATTTTATTTGGAAAAAAGATTAATTCCTTGTCAAAATTACCTGATAATATTTGGTCTATTATTTCTGGTACATTATTAATATTAATAGGTATTATAAAGTTTCTTTTTTAATTTTAATAAACATCTTGTAATATCTTGTCGAATTATGTATAATACTATTATCAACTTTTAGGAGGTATAATTATGGCAAAAAGGGTTATTTTACGGTATCCAGACGGTGAAGATGAATTGACAACAAATAAGGTTGAACTTATGCAAAAATTCACAACTTGGTTAATTAATTGCAACCGATTTTCAAATCACATTCAGGATTCTAATGGAGATATTTTTGAATTTCCTAAATCCAGTTATGGTGTTATTTGTAGAATAAAGTGGAGAAAAATAATTAGGGGTTAAACAGCCATAAGACCATTAGCTTTTATTAAAAAAGTACACAAAAGCAGAGTAGCAAATGCTACTCTGTTTTATTTTAATTTCATTGATAACAATTTTGAAATACCATTCTCTTCCATAGTAATTCCATAAACTGTATCCGCCGCTTCCATTGTTCCTTTTCTATGAGTTATTACTAAAAATTGAGTATCTTTTGAAAATTTCTTTAAATATTCGGCATATCTAAATACATTTACATCATCTAATGCTGCTTCTATTTCATCTAGCACGCAGAAAGGTGCAGGATTAATCTTTAATATTGCAAATAATAATGCTATTGCAGTAAATGCTTTCTCTCCTCCTGATAGAAGCATCATATTTTGTAATTTCTTTCCTGGTGGTTGAACAGTTATATCTATTCCACATTCTAAAATATTTTCTTCATCTGCTAATGTTAGCTCTGCTTTTCCTCCACCAAATAACTCTCTAAATACTTCTCCAAAATTTTTATTAATAATTTCAAATTGTGTTTTAAATTGTTCTTTCATTACTTCTGTCATTTCTTGAATCATTTTTCTTAATTTTGACATAGTATTTTCTAGATCTAACCTTTGCTCACACATAAAGTCATATCTTTCTTTTAAAGTCTTATATTCTTCTATTGAATCAACATTAACACTACCTAAATCTCTAATATCTGCTCTTAAATTATTTACTTTTTTTTGTGTTAATGCAATATTATCTGGTTTCTTATATTCTTTAATTGTGTTTGGAGTTAATTCATATTCTTCCCATAGTTTATTTATAACTACATTTAAATCTTCTTCTGTCTTAGATTTCTTGGCTTCCATTTTTGCCATTTGTGATTTAAGATCTTCAATAATTTTAAATTGATCATTTAATTCTGTTTCTTTATTAGCAAGCTTTTCATTTTTTTGAGTTCTTTCTTCTTTTAAATTATTTATTGTTTGTCCGCTTGTTTGAACTTGTTTTTTAACTTCTTCAATTTTCTGTTTTGTTTCTTCTATATTTTTTTCTAATTCTTTATTATCTTCTTCGATTTGATTTATTTGTTTTTCTTTATTTTCTATGCTTTTTTTGTTATTTTCAATATCATTATTTATCATATCAGATATTTCATTTATTGATGTTTCACTTTCATCAAATGAAGATACAGAAATTTTTAAATTTGTTATATCAAAATTTAAATCATCTATATATTTTTGGTCGTCTTTATTTAATTCTGCAAATTCATTTATTATATTTGTAAGTTTTTCATTTTCTTCATTAATAGTTGATATTTGTTCTTCATCAGTTTTTTTCTTTTCTTCTATTTCAATTTTTTGATTATCTATATTTACAGTTTCTTCTTTTAATTTAGATAACCTTTTTTCTATTCTTTCTATGTTTTCATTTATTGCTACAACTTTTTGTTTTTCTGTTGCATATGTTATATCTATTTCTTGTAAAGCCTTCTCTAAGCTTGAAACTTCTTCTAGTAAATCTTCTTGAGAATTAACATATTCTTCTTTTTCTTTTTCTAATTTTTCTATTTTTTGTTTTATTTTATTTATTTCTTTTTCTAAGCTTTCAATTTCTCTTCCTCTACCTAAAATATTTACAGTCTTTTTAGCAACAGATCCACCAGTAATTGCACCTGAAGGATTTATTAAATCTCCTTCTATTGTAATTATTCTAAAAGAATAGTTATTTTGTTTAGCAACTTTAATTGCTGTTTCCATATTATCTACAATTACAGTTCTACCTAGTAAATTTAAAATAATTTGTTCATATTTTTTATTAAATTGAACTAAATCAGAAGCAACACCAATAATTCCTTTTTCTTTTGCCTTAAAGTTTTCTAATTTTTTACCTTTTACTGATGTTATTGGTAAAAATGATGCTCTTCCTAAGTTGTTTTTTCTTAAATGTTCTATTAATCTTTTTGCATCTTCTTCTGTTTCTGTAACAACATTTTGCAAACTTGCTCCCAAACACATTTCAATTGCTGTTTCATACTCTTTTGGAACTGAAATTATATTTGCAAGAACTCCATGCATTCCTTTTCCTAAATCTTTAATATTCTCGCAATCATTTAATAATGATTTGACACTTTTTATATAACCTTCTTTTTCTTTTTCTGTTTCTACTAAAAATTTATGTCTTGAATCTTTTATACGCATTTCACTATATAAATTATTAATATTTGTATCATATTCTTTAATTTTTGTAGAAGCTTCTTCTTTTTGTTTTTCTATTTTTTCTAAACTAGAAACAATAGAATTTCTTTTACTTTCTGCTTCATAAAAACCTTTTGATATTTCATCTTTTCTTAATCTAGCGGCATCTAGTTCTGATATATTTGTTGTTATCTCTTGTTTTATTTGTTGTTTTCTTTTTTCCAAACTTTCTGCATTTGCATTTTGAGTACTTATATCTGATTGCAATTCATATCTTTTATCTGTGTTTTCTTCTACTTTCTTTTTATGTTCTTCTATTTCTATTTCTTTTTTAGATAGTTTGCTTGTTAATTTATCTAATTCCGATTGTTTCTCTTCTAATTCTTTTTCAAATTTCTTTCTATTTTCTTTTAAATTATCTTTTTTTGCTTGTTTTTGTTTTATCTCTTCTTCAAGGCTTGTTATTTTAGTTTTTATTTCTTCTATCTCTTTTTCAAATCTTGTTTTATTTTCTTTATTGTTTTCTATTCTAGTACTACATACACTTATATTTGAATTTAATTGTTCTATTTCTTTTTGACTTTCAAATCCAATATTTTGCATAGACTCAATCTTTTCTGTAATTTCATCTATTTGTGTTTTTAGTTCTTCCTTTAAAGCTTTTATTCTTTCAAGTTTACCTTCTTCTTGATTACAAGTAGATTTCATTATATCTTCATCATTTATTATTTCTTCTAAAGTTTGTTTATATTTTTCAATATTATATACAAATAATCCTATTTCTATTGACTTTAATTCTTCTTTTAAATTCAAATATTTTTTAGCCTTTTCTGCTTGTTGTTGT
The DNA here is from genome assembly GCA_934133175.1 of uncultured Clostridia bacterium. Classification (GTDB taxonomy): domain Bacteria; phylum Bacillota; class Clostridia; order TANB77; family CAG-508; genus CAG-269. The sequence continues at coordinate 7,291 of CAKPAX010000009.1, forward strand.
AGTGGTTCAATGTTTGATTCTATTTCTGTTAATATATCATTAATTCTAAGTAAATTTAATTTTGTATGTTCTAGTTTTTTCTCTGATTCTGCTTTTCTTGTTCTGTATTTTACAATTCCTGCAGCCTCTTCGAAAATATGTCTTCTATCTTCTGATTTATTACTTAAAATTTCATCTATTTTTCCTTGACCAATTATAGAATATCCATCTTTTCCTATACCTGTATCCATAAACAATTCTAATATATCTTTTAATCTACATGGTACTTTATTTATATAATAACCAGTTTCACCACTTCTATATATTTTTCTTGTTACTGTTACTTCTGCATACTCTATTGGTAAAGTTCCATCTTCATTATCAAATACCAATGACGCTTCTGCAAAACCTAATGATTTTCTATTTTGAGTTCCAGCAAATATAATATCATTAGATTTTGCTCCTCTTAATGATTTCATACTTTGCTCTCCTAAAACCCATCTTATAGCATCTGAAATATTACTTTTTCCTGAGCCATTAGGTCCTATAACACTTGTTATTCCTGGCATAAATTCTAATACTGTTTTATCTGCAAATGACTTAAATCCTTGTAATTCTAATCTTTTTAAATACATTTAGACCACCTTTATTTTTTCTTTTCTTCTTATTTATATATCATTTTTCGACTTTTGTAAAGTTGAGCAATTTTGCTATAGAATTAATTATAGTTTTAACGTAGTAACATTCGTGGGGACCAACAACTTATAGTCTGTTATAAAATTGAATATATATGAAATTTTATTATAGACTATTAGGCAGTTGGGAGTTACAAGTAAAACTATAATTAATTCTTATATAATTGTTAGTCAAAATAACTACTTATTTCCTCTAAATTCTCAAAATCTTTTTGTCTTAAAACATCATAAACAACTATAGCTACTGAATTAGACAAATTTAATGATCTTAATGTTTCTCTCATTGGAATTCTTATTGTTTTATCTATATACTTCATTAAAATATCTTCTGGTAAACCTTTTGTTTCTTTTCCAAAAAGAAGAAATACTTCATCCATATTTTTATAATCTGGTTCTGAGTATACATGTTTTCCTTTTGTTGTTACAAAAAACATATTATTTTCTTCTGGTTTATATTTTTCTAAAAACTCCTCAAATGATGTGTGTTCTTCTATTTCTAATTTATCCCAATAATCTAATCCTGCTCTTTTTACTTGTTTTTCGGAAATACTAAATCCTAGAGGATATACTAAATGTAATTTTCCTCCTGTTGCTGCACATGTTCTTGCAATATTTCCAGTATTTTGTGGAATTTCTGGTTCTACTAATACAACATTTAATTTCATCTTGAATCTTCTCCTTAAATTTATTTATTTATTTTTTGTCTTACATATTCATATAGAACTATGCCTGTTGCTACAGAAGCATTTAAACTCTCTGTTTTACCTAACATTGGAATTTTTACTTTTTTATCTGCCATTTCTTGAATTTCTTTAGAAACTCCATTTGCTTCATTCCCTATAACTATAATCTTTTTATTATATTTTATATCGTATATACTTTCATTTGTTTGAAGTGATGTTACTACGATTTCATATTTATACTTTTTAATTTCTTTTAAAGTTTTTTCTAGATTATCACATTCTATTACTTTTACTCTAAATATAGCTCCCATTGTAGATCTAACAACTTTAGGATTATAAACATCAGCAGTTTCTTTTGAAACTAAAATCTGCTTTAAGCCAATACTATCTACAGTTCTTAATATTGTCCCTAAATTTCCTGGATCTTGAATTCCATCTAATGCAACAATTATATCTTCATTATAATTTATTTCATTTTCACTATTTTTTCTTTCTATAACAGCTAAAATCCCCTGAGGATTTTTTACTTCTGTTATACTATTGAAAACGTTCTCTGTTACATATACACAGTCAAAACTTGCAATTTCATACATTAATTTTTTAGAAATTTCTTGTGTTTTAGTACATTCTTCACATATTACAATTTGTTTTATTTTAGCATTTTCATTAATTGCTTCTTCTACAAGTTTTATTCCTTCTATAACATATTCATTTGACTGATCTCTGTATTTTTTATCTTTTAACTTTTTTATATGTTTTACAAATTCATTATCTTTACTTGAAATTCTTTGCATCAAAACTCTCCTTACTTAGAATTTTTAGGTTATATTATTTATTTATTGAATTTTTAATATCTTTAATAAATTCTTTTAATTCTTCTAATACTTCTTTGTCTGTTTTTCCAGCAGTTTTTAATGTTAATGCTGGTTTTATACCAGGTGAAAATCTTACTTTATCTTGATATTTTTTTACTAATTCATTTACATCAACATTAAAGTTTGCTTGCTCAAAGTTAAATACTATGCCATTAATTTTACTTGCAATTTTTATAATATCGGTATTTTGACAAAGTATCTTTATTCTTGCAATTTCTATAAGATTTTCGACTTCTTTTGGCATATTACCAAATCTGTCTATTATTTCATCTATTATATCTTGAATATCCTCTTCTGTTTTACATAGTGCAATATCTTGATATATTTCTATTTTTTGTTTTTTATCTGATATATATTCTTCCGGTATGTAACTTGTAATATTCAATTCTATTTGTAATTCCTGAACTTCTTCTACTTTCTTTCCTTGCATTTCTTTTACTACTTGATCTAATAATTCACAATATGTATCATATCCAACTTGATCCAAATGTCCATGTTGAATCTCTCCAAGCAAACTTCCTGCTCCTCTTATCTCCAAATCTCTCATTGCAATTTTAAATCCAGATCCAAACTCTGTAAATTCTTTTATTGCTTTTAATCTTTTATCTGCATCTTCATTTAAAATCTTATCTCTTTTATATGTTATATATGCATATGCTTGTTTATTTGATCTTCCAACTCTTCCCCTTATTTGATACAACTGAGCTAATCCCATTCTGTCTGCATTTTCTACTATTATTGTGTTGGCATTTGGAATATCAATACCAGATTCTAATATTGTTGTACAAACAAGTACATCTGTTTTTCCATCTACAAATTCTTGCATTATATCTTCTATTTCTTTTCCTGTCATTCTTCCATGTGCAAAAGAAACTCTAGCTTCTGGAACTAATTCTGATATTTCTTCAACTTTTTTAATAATATTTTCAATATTATTAAATATATAAAATACTTGCCCATTTCTTTCTATTTCTCTTGTAATTGCTTCTTTTATTACTTCTTTATCATATTCTAATACATAAGTTTGAACTGGTTTTCTATTTTGAGGTGGTTCATATATTACAGACATATCTCTTACACCAACAATAGACATATGTAATGTTCTTGGTATAGGAGTTGCAGTCATTGTTAATACGTCTACATTTGTTTTATATTGTTTAATTTTCTCTTTATCTTTAACTCCAAATCTATGTTCTTCATCTATTATTAACAATCCCAAATCTTTAAATTCAACATCTTTACTAAGAAGTCTATGTGTTCCAATTACCACATCTACTTCCCCTAATTTTAATTTTTTTATTGTTTCATTTTGTTCTTTAGCAGTTTTGAATCTATTTAATAATTCAACTTTTATAGGAAAGTCTTTCATTCTTTCTTTAAATCCTTGATATTGTTGATCTGCTAAAACTGTTGTTGGAACTAAATAAGCAACTTGTTTACCATCCATTACAGCCTTAAAAGCAGCTCTAATTGCAACTTCTGTTTTACCATATCCAACATCACCACATAGTAGTCTATCCATTGGCTTATCCTTTTCCATATCTTTTTTTACTTCTTCTATACATCTTAATTGATCATCAGTCTCTACATATGGGAAACTATCTTCAAATTGCTTTTGCCATGTAGTATCAGGAGAAAATGCAAATCCTTTTGCTTTTTCTCTTTTAGCATACAATTCTATTAATTCTTTTGCTACTTCTCTTAGATTATTTTTGACTTTTGTTTTTGTATTTTCCCAATCTTTTCCACCAAATTTATTTATCTTAGGCTCTTTTTCTCCGCCACCTATATATTTTCTTATGCTATCTAATTGGTTTGTAGGAACATATAAAATATCATTTCCTTTATATTTTATTTTTATATAATCTTTTGTTACTTTATCTGATGTTATTGTATTTACTCCTACAAACATACCAATTCCATGGTGTCTATGTACAACATAATCACCTACTTCTAAATCAGCAAATACTACCTTTTCTCCTTCTTTAAATGCTGATGTTGCCTTTTTTCTTTTCTTTTTTTCTCCTTGAACTAAATCATCAGCAACAATTACTAATTGATTTAATTCATAATTTTCAAATCCAGTTGAAAGTTTTCCTACAGTTACTAAAATGCTTTCTAATTTTTCTGTTATAATCTTTTTGTCAATACTTTTTTCATATATATTTTGAATTTCATTTTCACTTAATAATTTTGATATTTTTTTTGATTTTTCTTCTGTTGAAGTTAATATATATACTTTTTTATTTTTTTCTTTTGCCTTTTTTACTTCATTTAATAGTATTTCTATTTCACTATTAAAATAATTTACTTGTCTATATTCAAATTTATATTTTTCTGCCTGTTTTTGAATAAAATCTTGTTCCTCTATATATAATATTTTTTTGTTTTGTATTTTTTCATCTATTTCAGAAAAATCATACATATTTTCAATTGCCTGAGGAACAATTTTATCTTTTTCTATTAAAGATTGCACTAAATTTTTATTATCATTTTTTATATTTTCTGCTCTTATATTAACTTTATTTTCTTCATCAATACAGATTAGGCAATCATTATCTAAATATCCTAAAATATTTGTTTTATCATTATAAAAATCATCAAAGTATTTATCAATTTTACTTATATAATCTCCATTTTTTATAACTTCAATATCATTTTCCAATATCTCTTGTTGTTTCTCATTATATATTTTCTCTTCTATTTTTTTACATACTTCATCTATTGTATCTTCTAAAACATATTCATGTGCTGGATATATTATTGCTTTTTGAAGTGTGCTTGTTGACCTTTGTGATGATATGTTAAAATTTCTAATTGAATCAACTTCATCTCCCCAAAATTCAATTCTTATACCTGAATTTTCATCTGTAGAAATATCAACAATTCCACCTCTTATACTAAATTGTCCTTTTCCTTCTATTAAGTCATATCTTGCATACCCCATATTTATTAATTGTTGCTTTAATTCTTCTAAATCGTATGTATTTCCAACTTTAAAATTAAGCACATTTTTATATAGAACTTCTTTTGCTGGTAATTTTTGCATAACAGCTTCTATTGTTGTAACTAATATAATATTTTTATTTTGATATAATTTATTTAATGTTTCTATTCTTTGATATGGTAATTCTTTACTTTCTGCAATATAATCATATGTTACAATATCCTTTTTAGGAAAAAATTCAACATTATCTATAAAATATTTTAAATCATCATAAATTTTTTTGGCTTGAATTTCATTATAGGTTATTAAACATATAGGCATTTCTGCAAATTTATTTATTCCTGATAATATTTGAGTTTTCCCAACGTCAGTTAAGCCCGATATAGCTATCGGACCATTTTCTTTTTTTATTTGATTTACTAATGTTAAAAATTTTTGAGAATTACCAAGTTCTCCTATTATTGTATTCACAATTCATTCTCCTTTTTACTTTGTTTATTATACTACTAATATATAAAAATTAAAAGTATTTTATTATTTTTATACTCTATTTTTGTATTTTTGACTTTTTATGTTAATTGTGTTACAATTAAATTATTAAATAATACTTAAGGAGGGCTATAATTATGGCAACAATGGCAACAACAAGTAGTAAGGGTATTTCCCTTAGGAAATTTTTGTCTGAAGATATGGAGGATTTTTCAATAAATCTTTTTCTTCGGACTATAGGAGTAAAGGATGAAAACCGCTTGCTATATGATGACTCATTACATACAGATTTGAGTCGTTACATAGCTAGAAAGTTTCAGAAACTGGGGTATTGCGTCCTATGGTGTCTAGATTTAAACGATACTAAAAGTGATTTATCAAAATTACTAAAAAAGTATCATATAAATCCACAGTATCAAAACGGGTTTAGCATTATAGTAACCCCCGCTGCAATAAAAGTTTCTGAAAAAACTTCTGTTGATCCTCATACAGTCTATAAATGTGAGGATCCAAAGAATATAAAGAAATATATGGAAACTCCTACTTATAAAAATGTTTATATTAAGTAGTTTCTATTAACAGCCCTAAAAACTAGGCAGGAGCAAATGCTCCCGCCTTTTACATTTTTATAACTAATCTATCGAATTTTGAATTAATATAATTATTAAGTTTTGTCATAAATATTTCTGGTTTAATTTCTTTATTTGCAACCATTTCTAATCCTTTTTCCCAACTAGCTGTTAATTTAGGATTTAACATATCTGGCATTGAACTACTTACAACATCATAAATAACTTCACCTTTTTTGGTTGGTGTTACTATTTGTGTTTTTGTATTTATTTCTATGTATTTAATTTTTTCTAATTTTTTGATTATCTCTCCTCTTGTTGCACTTGTACCAATTCCTGCTCCTTTTATTTGTTCTCTTAATTCCTCATCTTCTATTAATTTTCCTGCATTTTCCATAGCTAATATTAGTGTACCAGAATTATATCTTGTTGGAGGATTTGTTTCTGATTCTTTTGTTTCAAATCCTTTTGTATCTATTTCTTGTCCTTTTTTTAGATCTTTTAAAATATCTATATTTACATTATCTTCTTTTTCTTGATTTTTATTATCTTTTTCCACATTTTCTGCATCATTTGTGGATTTTTTTTGTGTATTATTTGATTTCAATACTTCTAAAAATCCCTTTTTTATACATACTCTTCCACTTGCATAAAATGTTTCGTTTTCTACATTTACAGTAACATTTACTTTGTTATATTCTGCTTGAGGATAAAAAATTGCAATAAATCTTTTAGCAATTAATTTATATACTTGTTTGTGTAAATCTGGTAATTTATCAAAATTTTCATACCCTTGTCCTGTTGGAATTATGGCATAGTGATCTGTTATTTTACTATCATTTACATATTTAGTTTTTACTAAATTAGTAGAATATTTTTCTCCCACCATTTTATTTATGTATCCTTGAACCTCTTCGTCTTTATATCCTTTTGCTATTCCATTCAAATTTTTAGAAATTTCTTTTGCAACAGCTGTTGATAAAACTCTTGCATCTGTTCTTGGATATGTTACTAATTTTTTTTCATATAAATTTTGTATTATTTCCAAAGTTTGGTCTGGCTTAATCTTAAAGTTCTTTGTACATTGATTTTGCACTTCGGCTAAATTAAATAAAAGTGGTGCATTTTCTTTTTGTTTTGATTTTTTTAATTCTGTAATTATTGCCTTTTTTCCTTTTAAACTTTCTATAAATTGTTTTGCATCATCTTCTTTTTTAAATCCTGATTCATTGTATAATTTTGGAGATTCAAACATGTTTGATTTTTCATTTACTTTCCATTCTGCTTTAAATGAACTTTCTTCGTTCCCAAATTCTCCATTAATTTTATAATATTTTGTCTTTTTAAAATTTCGTATTTCTCTTTCTCTTGAAACAATCATACCTAATACACATGTCATAACACGTCCAACTGATATTGATGCTTTTTCTTCATTAATTTCATTTGCTAATTTTCTTCCATAGATAATAGAAAGTAATCTAGAAAAATTTATTCCTATTAAATAATCTTCTTTTGCTCTTAAATATGCAGAATCTGATAAGCTATCATATTCAGATAAATCTTTTGCTTCTCTTATTCCTCTTAGTATTTCTTCTTCTGTTTGTGAATCAATCCATACTCTTTTTATTTTTGCATTTGGATTTGTTTTTGCCATCATAAATACTAATCTTTGAATATATTCTCCTTCACGCCCTGAGTCACCTGCATTATAAATTACTTCTACATCTTCTCTATTTAATAATTCTTTTACAATATTAAATTGATTTGCAACAGCTGGAATTATCTCGTACTTCCATTCTTGCGGAATAAATGGAAGTGTATCTAATCTCCAATATTTTAATTTTTCGTCATATTTTTCTGGATAACTCATTGTTACTAAATGTCCTACACACCATGTTATAATCCAGTCCTGAGACTCCAAATACCCATTTTTTCTAGTAGTATTTACTTTAAGAGCTTTAGCAAATTCCATTGCTACTGATGGTTTTTCTGTTATTATTAATTTTTTTGCCATTTCATCTTTCCTTTTTTATTTTTTCAGTCTTTCATCTATGTAATTGTTTACATTTTCTTTTATTAATTCTATTTGTTTTTTTGTATTTGCATCTTTAAATTCAAATCTATTTAAAATACTATCTATATACTTTTTATTTTTTATAATTCTTAAACTTGGCTTAAAATTTATATCAAATACGAATGCAATTATACATAATAGTTTTACTAACTCATTGTCCCCTTTTTTTCTTTTTACAGGTTCTTTATTTAGAATTTGTTCCATTATTTCATCTGTTATTGTACATTTTTCTATATTCACTCTATCTATATCATCTTTCCAAAACATTGTTTCTGCTTCAAAAAATATATCTAGTTTGTCGGCATCTCTAACTATTTTACAAAACAACTCTTCTTTTTCATTCAAACCATTTTCAATTTTATATTTATTATGATTTTTTACTGCACATTTTATTATTTTGTCATATTCATCTGTATCTATATAATTTCTTATATCTTTATTTAATATCTTAACTCCATAATCTCCATGGTCAAAGCTATCAACATCCCTATATGTTTTATATTGAGTATATTGTTCAAACCTTGCAATGTCATGCAATAATCCAATTAATGTTGCAAGATCTATTTCGTCTTGACTTAATTTTAATTCAGTAGCTATTTTTGTTGATAACTCCATTACTCTTAATGAATGTTTTTGTTTTCTTTCAATAGCTTCAACTTTCAAATCATAATTTTCTGTATATTTTATAAATGCTTTTTTTGCCTTTTCTATATCTATCATTTTTATCACCTTTCAAATTGTATCACTTAAATTATTATATTTCAATTATATAAATCTAAAACTTTTTACTATATTTAAAAATTCCTTGAAAACAATACTATTTTGGTATATAATTACTACATTAATATGAAAGGGGCAATTTAGATGGGATATAACTTTAAAAATATTGAAAAAAAATGGCAAGAAAAATGGTATAGTGAAGGTACATTTAATGCAAAAAATGACTTTTCTATGAAAAAATGGTTTGGTCTAATAGAATTTCCATATCCATCAGGACAAGGATTACATGTAGGACATCCAAGAAGTTATACAGCATTAGATATCATTGCAAGAAAAAGAAGAATGCAAGGATATAATGTACTTTTTCCAATAGGTTTTGACGCATTTGGATTACCAGCCGAAAATTACGCAATAAAAAATCATATACATCCGAAAATTACTACTGAAAAAAATATAAATCATTTTAAAGAACAATTAAAATCAATTGGTTTTTCTTTTGATTGGTCAAGAGAAATAAATACAACTGATCCAAATTATTATAAATGGACTCAATGGATTTTTATCCAATTATATAAAAAAGGATTAGCATACAAAACAACAATGCCTATTAATTTCTGTACAGGTTGTAAAGTAGGACTTGCAAACGAAGAAGTTGTAAATGGTGTTTGTGAAAGATGTGGTAGTCCTGTTGTTCAAAAAGAAAAATCTCAATGGATGCTAAAAATTACAGAATATGCTCAAAGACTAATTGATGATTTAGATGATGTTGATTATCTTGATAAAATTAAAGCTCAACAAAGAAACTGGATTGGACGTAGTGAAGGTGCAGAAGTTCAATTTAAAATTGATGGTACTGATAAAACTTTAACAGTTTATACAACAAGACCAGATACATTGTTTGGAGCAACTTATATGGTTGTTGCACCAGAGCATCATATTATAGAAGATTTACAAGATAAAATAACAAACATGGATGAAATTAATCAATATAAATATCAAGCATCATTAAAATCTGATTTTGAAAGAGCAGAACTTAATAAAGAAAAAACAGGATGTGAAATAAAAGGAATTAAAGCAATTAATCCACTAACTGGTAAAGAGATTCCTATTTGGATTTCTGATTATGTTTTAATTACATATGGTACAGGTGCTATTATGGCAGTTCCTGGTCATGATACTCGTGATCATGATTTCGCTAAAAAATTCAATTTACCTATTATTCAAGTTATAAAATCAAATTCAGAAGAAGTTGACATAGAAAAAGAAGCTTTTACAGATGTTACAACAGGTGTATTAATCAACTCAGGATTTTTAAATGATTTATCTGTTGAAGAAGCTAAAAAGAAAGTAATTGAATATTTAGAAGAAAACAAAATTGGTCATAAACAAGTTAATTATAAATTACGTGATTGGGTATTCTCAAGACAACGTTATTGGGGAGAACCTATTCCGATGGTTCACTGTGATAAATGTGGATGGGTACCAGTTGATGAAAAAGATTTGCCTTTAAGACTGCCAGATATAGAAGATTACGAGCCAGGAGAAAATGGTGAATCACCTCTTGCAAAACATACAGAATGGATTAAAACAACTTGTCCTCACTGTGGTGGCTCTGCAACAAGAGAAACAGATACAATGCCTCAATGGGCTGGATCATCTTGGTATTATTTAAGATATATGGATCCACATAATGATAATGCATTAGCATCTAAAGAAGCATTAGAGTATTGGTCACCCGTTGATTGGTATAATGGAGGTATGGAACATACTACTCTTCACTTACTATATTCAAGATTTTGGCATAAATTCTTATATGATATTGGTGTTGTTCCTACAAAAGAACCTTATCAAAAAAGAACATCTCATGGTATGATTTTAGGTAGCAATGGAGAAAAAATGTCTAAATCAAAAGGCAATGTAATAAATCCAGATGATATTGTTAATGAATTTGGAGCAGATGCTTTTAGAGTTTATGAAATGTTTATGGGACCATTTGATCAAACAGCTCCATGGTCTATGGAAAGTATTAGAGGATGTGCTAAATTTTTAGATAGAGTATGGAATTTACAAACATTATTAATAGATGGAAATGAATATTCTGAAAAATTTGAAAAAATGATGCATCAATCTATAAAGAAAGTTTCTTCTGATATAGAAGAAATGAAATTTAATACATCTGTTGCAACATTTATGACTATGGTTAATGAATTTTATAAACAAAAAGTTATTAATAGAGCAGAATTTAAAACATTTTTACAATTATTAAATCCATTTGCACCACATATTACAGAAGAACTTTGGAACACAGTTCTTGGTTATAATACTCCTCTTGCATATGAAAAATGGCCAACATATGATGAGGCAAAAACTATAAATGATACATTTAATTTGCCTATTCAAGTTAATGGAAAATTAAGAAATTCTATAGATATAGAATTTGATTTACCAGAAGAAGAAGTAAAAAAATTAGTTCATGAAAAAATGGATGAATATTTAAAAGATAAAAATATTGTAAAAGAAATTTATGTAAAAAATAGAATTTATAATATAGTTGTAAAATAATAATATAAGAAGTTAGTAACTATAAAATTAGACAGAAAAAATTAAGTTACTAACTTTTTTATATTTATTCAAAATACTATATAATTTGTAATATAAATGTAATAAATATTTAATAATAATGAAATGTACTTTTTTGTTTTATATTGTATAATTATTGTAGTAAACTAAGGAGTAATGTAATGAGTATTGAATCACAATTAAAAAAAGATGGAATCGAAGTAACAGAAAAATTAAATACTTTAACAATAAATACAATTGCTAAGAACATTGCACGCAAGCTATGTTCTAATTTTCCTGAGTTTAATTTAAATGAACGAGATTTATTTATAAAATTATCAAGAATAAATATGTATAGAGCAAAAGTACCTTATGGTATGTCTGAAGCTAATTATTTTTATAAAAATTCTTCTATATATTTTAATGAACTAATATCTGATGAAGACTTAGAAGAATTTGCTATACATGAGTGTATTCATTATTTACAAGAAATTAAAGATGATAAAAATAACCTTTTAAAATTAGGTCAATGCGATTTTACTAATTTTAAAGTATATGGTATGGGATTAAACGAAGCAGCAGTTCAACTTATGACTTCAAAAATACTTAATCTTCCAAACGAATCTGTTAAATATTATGGCATTGAATTTTCAACAACTAGTCCTTCATATTATCCAGTAGAATGTGCCTTAGTAGCTCAAATGGCTTTTATAACAGGAACATCTATTCTTTATGAAAGCACTTTATTTAGCACAGATCTTTTTAAAAATGAATTTATCAATTTAACATCTAGAAAAACCTTTAATGCAATACAAGAAGCTATAGATACAATTCTATATGCTGAAGAAAATATTATTAAATTAAATAATAAACTTCAAGAAATTGATAATAGAAATAAAAAAACAGATAATATTATTAAAAAAATTGGTATAGAAAAGAAAAAAATATCTCTAACATTTATGAGAACTCAGAATCTAATTATATCTAGTTATTTTGACAATGCATTTAATAAAATATATAGCTTAGAAAAATTAGAAAATTATAGAAAAAAACTAAATAACTTTAAAAAGTATCTAGGTATTACAGAAGGATATGTTTTTTATAATAATTACTATATAAAAAAGATGGATCAATTAGAAGAAAGATATATAACTTTAGAAAATGGCGATTTAGAAACAGCACTTTATAATATTGCAAAAAAAGAAAATAAATTTATTACCTTATTAAAAGCAATCAAAAATTTATTTAGTAAATCTGCAATAAATGATGAATATGATTATATACAAAACAAAAAATAAATGAATCTAAGATATCTTAGGTTCATTTATTTTTTCTTCTAATACTAATTTTAAATCTTTTATAAAATCTATTTTTTTATTTTCATCTCTTAAGAGTGCTGCAGGATGCCATGTTGGCATATATTTTATGCCTTTTCTTTCTACCCATTTTCCCCTACTTGCAGTAATTCCATATTCTTTGCCAAGTATATTTTTTAGAGCTACACTTCCAAGTAATACGATTATTTTAGGTTTTACTAATATTACTTGATTTCTTAAATAATTCAAACAAGCTCCAGCTTCATCTTCCTCTGGATTTCTATTTGATGGTGGTCTGCACTTTACTACATTTGCTATATATACTTCTTCTCTTTTTATTCCTAATGTTTCAAATGCCATATTCATTAATTTACCCGCTTTTCCAACAAAAGGTTCTCCTTGTGCATCCTCGTCTGCTCCAGGTCCCTCTCCAACAAACATTATATCTGCATTTTTATTTCCAGTTCCAAATACTATATTAGTTCTTGTTTTGCATAATTTACATTTATTACAATTTTTTATTGAGTTTTCTAATTCTTCCCATGTTTCAAACATTTTAATTCCTTCTTACTTTACACATTTTTCTAATAATTCTATTTTTACTTCTTTTGTTGTATCTATTCTTGCTTTTGTTCCTATAGGAATAACTGTTTTGGTTTCTACATGTCCAAAATTGTTAGATTTTATAATTGGAAAATTATAATCATCTCCAATTACATCTAATACTATTTTTTCTAGTTCAACATTACTTTCATGCTCATAATTTCCTATCCACAAACCTTTTATTTTATCAAATACACCATTTTGTTTCATATAATATAAATTATTGCTAACAAGAACTGGAGAAGATTCAAATCCTAATTCTTCTATAAATAAGATTTTATCTTTAAAATTTATTTTATATTTACCAGAAACTAATTGAGTTGTTAAACTTAAATTACCACCTACTAATTCTCCTTCTACAATTCCTTCTCTTATAGTTTTATATCCAGATTTTTCTTTTCCAAACTCTAAACTGCAATTAACAAATCTATTAATTACTTCTTTGTAACTGTAATCTGTTTCATCTGTGGCAATTGTTTTAAAATTTGTTGCACTAAAAGTTACTAATCCTGTTTTTTCATGAATAATATTTGTAAGTGATGTTATATCACTATAACCACATATTATTTTAGGATTTTGCTTTATTAATTCAAAATCTAAATATTCAAAAACAGAATTAGAATTATTTCCTCCTTTTGCACACCAAATCATTTTTACATCTTTATTTCTAAACATGTCATTTATATCTTCTGCTTTTTCTTTGGCAGTAGCTGTATATTGATTTGTATTTGAAAATAAATTTTTAGAAAACAATACTTTAAATCCATCATTTTCTACAATCTCTTTTGCTTTTTTTACTTCTTCTATATTTTCATCTATCACTGGATTTGATGGAGCTACTACTCCTATTATATCTCCTCTTCTTAGTCTTTCTGGTAACATCATAAAAAAACTCCTTATATTATTTTAATTCTATTAATGCCGTTGCTAAACCATATCCTTCTTTTTCTACTCTAAAAGAGTGAATTATATTAGAATTACATACACTACAAATTCCACAATCTATAATATTTTCATCTTTTAGTCCCTGCTCTTTTAAAATTACTCTATTAATTAAAACAGTATCTATATTCCATTTATTCTCTTTTTCTGATTTTTCTATAATTTCATTAATTTCTTCTAAATCTTTAAATTCATTATAAAACATATCTTTTACATCTTCTTCAACTTCAAAATGGCATTTTCTTATACTTGGTGCAACACAACAAATAATATTTTCTGGTTTGCAATTAAATTCTTCTTTCATTTTTTTAACCGCTTCAACAGATATTCTTTGTAATGTTCCTCTCCAACCTGAATGAACATTTGCAATAACTTTATTTACTGGGTCAAAAAGCAATAACAATATACAATCAGCATTTGTAGTTGCTAATATTAAATTTTTCTTATCTGTTACAAGTCCATCTGTTTGATTGTATTTTTCCACTCCAAAATCAGGTTCATTTTCATTTACTTTTTTATCTACATATTTTACATTTTTAGTATGAGCCTGATTCGTTTTTACAATATCTATATAATTTGTATCTATACTATCACATAAATTCTTATAATCATTTATTGCTTTATCAAATTCTTCCTTTGGAAGAGGTTCTTTATTTGCTCTTGCTGTTCTAAAATTTGTGTTTATCCCTAAACTATAAGCATGTTTTAAAATATCTTTATATTCTAACAATTTTCTAAATTGCAAATACTCAACTCCATCTTTTTTTACATGAATAACATTTTCATTTGATAAATCCATAGCTACCTCCTATTTACTAACTTTTTCCTTTATATCTTTCATAACATCATCCTTTGTTCTTTTATCTATGTAATTGTATTTATTATTACAAAATCCTGGGTTAAAAGAACATATTGCTTTATAATGACAATAATCACAAGGCTTTACTCCATCTTTATTATATGGTTTTAGATCTATTTTTCCTGAATATATCTCTTTAGCAATTTGTTTTATTGTATAATTCATATACTTTTGTAAATCTTCAAATTCTTCTTTAGTCACTCCATTTGTTCTTTTAGGACTTACATTACCAGATTTGTCTATATATGCTGGAACTAAATTTGAAGCACCTGTATCTAATTTTTTATCATGCATTTTTATTACTTTTACATCAGCCAAAATTAAACCTTTCATTTTAAAATTAGATTTGATTTTTTCTTCTATTTCCTCTTCTGTCATCTTCTTATCTGCTTTTATTATTTGTTCTAATAAACTAAAATACAAAATTCCAGCAGGCATCAAATCTTCTACTTTACAAACAGCATCCATATATGTAAGCAATTGAATTTGCAAACCTGCATATACTTCGTTTAAGTCTATATTTTTAGCAGATGATTTATAATCTATTATCCTTAAATAATTTCCATCTGTACCTTTTGCAATATCAATTCTATCTATTTTTCCTGTTATCTCTACTTTTTTGCCATCATCTAGTTCTAACAAAATTGGTTTGTATTTTCCTTTTTCTCCAAATTCTAATTCTGTACCTAAAACATTAAAATCACTTTCATTTAATGTTTGTAAAATATATTTCATTGCTTTTGTTAAGATTCTTTTTAGTCTAATAACTAATGTTTTATACTTAGCAGTAGATGTAAATATATAATTTTTAGACAATTGTAATTTTTCTTTAACTATTTTATCTATTATATTTTTTATATCTTCATCTTTTAATTCATTTAAATCCATTTTTGAGTCTTTTGTATATGTAAAAAACTCATCTATTACTTCATGCATAAATGTTCCTGTATTTAAACTTTGAATTTTTAATTCTTCTTTTTCTTTTAAATTTAATCCATATTTTAGATAATAAGAAAATGGACACTTTCTATATTGTTCTAGTTTAGATATGCTTGTTTTTAAATTATTTCCATATAATTTATTTATATTTTCTTCATTTATATCTTCTGGCATATTTGTATATTGCAATCCTCTTAAATCTTCTTGCAATTTAATATTATATTCTTTATCTTTTTTATAATACTGATAAATTTCATACCAAACATCATCAATGTTTTGCTCTGTTTTTAACTGATATATATTTTCTAAAAGATCTTCATATGTTTGTTTTTTATTTATAATTTCATATTCTTTATATATAACATCACTTTTTTCCTGTATTTTAGGGAATATTTTTTTAACCTTTGTTATTAAAACTGATGGTCTTAAAGATTTTCCTTCTAAATCTGATGATGTATATGACAAATAAATTTTTTCTTCTGCTGTTGTAAATGTTTTGTATATATTAAAATTATCTTCGTATAATATTTCTAATGTAGTCTTTGCAAGTTCTATTCCATCTTGTTTTAATTTTTGTCTGTCTTTGTCATTTAAAAATCCTTCATCTCTTTTTACATTTTGAAAAACTCCATCATTTAATCCTATAATAAATGTAGCCTTTACCTTATGACTTCTTGACCTATCTACATCTCCTACAATTATCTGATCTTGTACTTCTGGTATTTTGCCTAATTCACTATTTTTTAAACCTATTTTAAAAATCTGGATAAATTTATCTATTGTTATTTTATCATCTTTAAATACAATAACCATATCATCTAATATATTTATTATTATATTTAGTGTTAAAGCATATTCGTTTGCATATTCTAATAAATTATTATCTTCAAATTCAAAAATTTTTTGCTTAACTTTTTCTTCTATATTTTGTTCAAGTAGAAAATTATATATTTGCATACAAATATTTTTTACTGTTTTTTCTTTATCTATATTTTCTTTTAGCTTGTCTAATGGTTCTACTATTTGTTTTCTTAAACTATTTAAATTATCTATTTCTTCTTTATCTTGTTCTTTATCGTATCCATATATAAAATCTTTATGCCATTTATTTTTTTGAATTCCATATTTAATACAGTAATTTTCTAATTCAAATATTTTATCTTGGTCTATATCTAAAAATCCAGATTTTATATAATTAAACATTGCTTTATATGACCAATTTTTTGAGAATATATCTAAAACTGATAATATATATTTTACAATTATATTTTGGTTTAAATCTTTTTTTTCATCAATAAATACAGGTATATCATATTTACTAAATATCGCTTTTATTAAATTTGAATATGTATCTATATTTTTAGTAATAACTGATATATCTTTATATCTATATTCTTCATTTTTTACTAATTTTACTATATTTCTAGCAACTTCTTCTATCTCTGTGTATGGATCCTTTGCTAAAAATAATTGTATATTTTTTATCTCATTTTCATATTTTTTATAATTATTTTTATATAAATTATCTTCCAAATGTTTTAACTCTAGTGTTTTAAATCTTTTGGTTTCATTTAGATTAATTTTTTCTACTTCTATATTTTCACTTTCTGCAATTTCTAGTAATTTTGACATTGTCATTTTATTTGTATAATATATATCTGTTTCTGGAATAGTATTAAAATCTAAATTATTTGAACCTATAGTTATATTTACCTGTTTTGCAATTTTCATTAATTTTTGTACAATATCATATTCTTGACTTGTAAAACCAGAAAATTCGTCTATATAAATACAACTATCTTTAAACATATCTGTTTTGTCTATCTTTTCTGCAAGCATTGTTAATAAATCTGTTTCATCAATATATTTATTTTCAATATGTTCTTGAAATTTTTGGTATACTAAATTTATATCTTCAAGCTTTGTTTTTAAATATGTATCATCTATATCATCAATTTCATTTTGCAATATTTCTTTATTAACTCCATGTTTTTTAAATTCAGTTATTGCATTACCAACTAATTCTACATTATCATCAGATTTCCCTAAAAATTTTAGTTTTGATTTATTATTATTTAAAATACTGTATATAAGCATTGCTTTACCAGTTTTTGATAATGCTTCTTTTTTTAATCCTCCAACTTCACTTAAAATTCTATATGCCATTCTATTAAATGTTATAACTTCCGCATTTACAACTGCATCATCTTGTGTTATATCCATTAACTTTTTTTCGGCCGTAAACGAAAACTGTTCTGGAGTAATTACATATATGTTCTTTTCTTTTTTTATTAAATTTGATATTTCGTTAAAACAAAAACTACTTTTTCCTGTTCCTGACTTTCCATATATTATTTTTAAACTCATTATTAGTTTATGCTCCTTCTTCTCTTCTCCAATAAAATAGATATTGTTGTGCAAGTCCTGCTAAATTTCCAAATTTGTTTTGTGCTAATTTTTCTATTTCTTTCTTATTTACTTTTGTTTCATCTGGATTTTTTATATATAAATCATTCATTACTCTCCTTACCCAAACATCAATTGGGAAAACTTCAAATCTTTTTAGTGTAGAGAATAATAAAATACAATCTGCAACTTTTGGGCCAACACCTGATAATGTTAATAATTCTTCTCTTACTTTTGATGTATCTTTTTCATTTTGTAGCTTTTCTAAATCTACTTTTTTTTCTAGAATCATATGTGTTGTTTCAAAAAGCCTTATATCTCTAAATCCTAAACCTAAATTTCTATAATCTTCTACTGTTACATCTTTCAATTCTTGAGTAGTTGGAAATAAATAATATTTTTTTCCATTCCAATCCACACATTTTCCATATTTTGTTGAAAGTCTTTCTATTATTCCTTTTATTCTTGGTATATTGTTATTTGCTGATATTATAAAAGATATAATTGTCTCCCATAAATCTTGATTTAATATTCTTATTCCATTTCCATAATTAACACTTTTGCTAACATTTAAGTCTATTTTTGAAAGTTGTTCTTTTATTTTTTCATAATCTCTATCAAGGTCAAAATATTCTGTTACAACATCTTTTATATTTCCGCTACATATCCCTTTAAAAATTACTGTATCTTTTTCTTTTTGCACATTTAGTACACCATTTTTTATAACTCCTGTATAGCTTCCATTAGCTTGTTTATTCCATCTAAAACATTGCCCACATTCAAAAATGTGTGGCAATTCAAATGATGTACAATTTTCTAATTTATATTGTTGTTCTTTCATATTATTCACCTTATCTTTTCTATGAATATTTTAACATATAACCCCCTTTTTTTCAATGTGATTTTTAGGTTGTCAAAAAACCATATCCTATTGCCAAACTGTTATTCCGTTTTAAATCCTTCCCCGAATACTTCTCTAGCATTTGATAGTATTATAAAACAATGTGAATCTATATCTCTTGCAAGTTCTTTTATTTTCGCTATATCACTCCTTGGTGCAGCACATACTAATATTAATTTGTCTTGATTTGAATACATACCTTTTCCATATAATCCTGTTGATCCCTTTTTTATTTTTTCTCCAATCGCCTCAGCAATTTGTTCATTTTTATCTGATATTATAAATAATAATTTTGTAAAATATATTCCTTCAAATATTATATCTATCATTTTGCCATCTAAATATATTGCAATTGCAGAATATAAACCAATTTCTAATTCTCTAAAAAATATTATATTTAATGCAATTATTATTGTATCAACAATTACAATAACTGTACCCATTCTTATTTTATGGTTATATTCTCTTATTATGTTAGAAATTAAATCTGTTCCTCCAGAAGAAGATTTTGACCTTAATACTATTGCTGTTCCTACTCCTATTATTATTCCACCATAAATACATGCCAAAAATCTATCTTGTGTTAATGGAGTAAATTTTTCAAAAAAGTCTATAAAAACAGATAAACTTATTGTTCCTAATAATGATTTAAAAAAGAAATTTTTCCCTATTTTAAAAAATGCCATTATAAATAATGGGATGTTTAATGCAAGTACCATTGTACCAACTGGTATATTTAATAAATAATATGTTATCGTTGCAATACCAGAAAATCCACCAGAAGATAACTGATTTGGCAATAAGAACAGTGATATTCCAATCGCCATTATTGCTGTTCCTATAATAGTTTCAATGCATTCTATTAAAATTTCTTTTATATTTATTTTCATAAAAATCACCTATATTACAATTATTTGTAATTATAGGTGATTTTATTCTTACATATATTTATTAATTAATATTATCATCTTCACGAAAATCATTATAAGTTTTTGTAATATCTATTTTAGATTTTCCTTGTTTTATACTTTTGTCTTGTTTAACAATTAAATCAACATCGTATATTTCTTTTAATTTATATACATTTTCTTTTTTATGACCTATTACATTATTCACATCTATTGGGTTTATTGTTACTTCTACCTCTTTAACTTTTACATTTAATTTTTTTATTTTACCAACTATTGCGTCATACCATAATGCTGATTCTACTAATTGTCTAAAAGCTGGATGAAATGGCCCAGCAACAACTTCACTAGCATCATTTTCTGGATCTGATATTGTATCTGTATTTTGAAGTCCTATTCTTATTACATCTATATTTTTCTTTGAGAACATTGCTACTAAATCTTTACATATTTCAACAGCTTGTGTAACTGTTATAGGTTGATATTCTCCACTTTTATATTCTTCTTCTAATTTTGTATTTTTTATAACCAATACTGGATATATTCTAACCATTTTAGGTTTTAGTTTAATTAAGGCTTTTGCTGTATTTATTTCATCAATTCTTGTACTTTCTGGAAGACCTACCATCATTTGATGACCTAGCTTAAATCCATGCCATCTTATCATTTTTGATGCCTTTTTTACATCTTCAAATGTATGTCCTCTATTACTTCTTTTTAGTATATAATCATTTGCTGATTGTACTCCAAGTTCTATTGTTTCTACTTTATATTTTTTAAGCATTTTTAGTATCTCTTTATTTATATAATCAGGTCTTGTAGAAATTCTTATACTATTTATTTTTTCATTTTTTATGTATTCATATGCTGTACTTAATAACTCTTCTTGTACAGACATATCTATTCCGGTAAAACTTCCTCCAAAAAAGGCTACTTCTTTATATGCACTATCATTATTTATTTCTTTAAGAAATTCTTCTATTGTGTTTTTTACATCTTCTTTTGTGATCATTTTTGTTTGTCCACTAATAGATTTTTGATTGCAAAATATACAATCATTTGGGCAACCTAAATGTGGTACAAAAATTGGTATTACATATTGTTTTTTCATATTTTCACCTCTTTTAAACTTTTAAATTATGAGTTTAATTTTTCTAATGCCTTTTTAGCCGCTTGCATTTCTGCTTGCTTTTTACTTTTTCCACTACCTGTTGCTAGAACTTTACCATTACATTTAACTTCAGATTCAAATGATTTGTCATGATCCGGACCTTTTTCATTTATTATATTGTATTGTATTAGTACTTCTCCATGTTCTTGTAGTTTTTCTTGTAATACTGTTTTATAATCTTTTATTCCAACATGTTTAGTAGCACTTTCTATGTCATCTTTTAGATTCTCTATAATAAATTTTTTTACAGGCTCCAATCCACCATCTAAAAACATTGCTGCAATAATAGCCTCTACGCTATCTGCCAATATTGCAGGTCTTGTTTTTCCTCCAGACATTTTTTCTGATTTTCCAAGATACAAGAAATCACTAAAATTATGCATTTTTGCAACTTTATATAAGCTTTTTTCGCATACAACTGTTGCTCTAACTTTAGTCATTTCTCCTTCTTTTAATTTGGTATAATTTTCATATAGATATTCACTAGATACAAATTCTAAGATACTATCTCCTAAAAATTCAAGTTTTTCATTGCTTTCTACTTTATTTTCATATGCATATGAAGTATGTGTTAAAGCTTTTTTTAACAATTTTATATTTTTAAATTCATATCCTAGTTCTTTCTGTAACACTTCTAATTCCAATATTTTCACCTCCTTTAACTTGTATATAATTATATACTATTTAAGCATATTTGAAAAGTATTAATCCAAAATTTTACAAAAAAGAGTAATATAGCTATTAATATTACTCTTTAAAAAATTATATTTTTCTCATATTTTTAATTCTAACTCCTAAATGTACACATATGCCAAAAGACACAACCACAACAACTATTATAATTATTACTCTATTAGTATCAAAAGATACTGCAGAATTTGAAGATACAATCTGTGATTTTCCTGGGTCTATTTTTACATCTTCATCAATACCTTCGCCATTTGAAACTTCTCTTAAAATTTCACCATTTTCACAAGTTACAATTTCACCATTTGTATTATTATAATTATAAATAAATGTAGAAATATTTCCGTTAGCATCTTTTGTGATTATTTCATAATCAACATTTTTATATATTTTAGTTTCTACTTCGTTATAATTATTAAGGCTTTTAGTACAATCTATATCATTTATTAATAGACTTTTTATTGGATTTTCTCTATCAGTTACAGAAACTCTAATTTTAGCAAACTCGTCAGCTTCTTCTAAGACTTCTATTGTTATGACAGGTCCATCGTAATCCTCTGATAAGCTTACAACCATTATTTGACATGTTGCCGTATATTTTCCATCTTCTGTAGTTGCTGTTATATTAGTATTTCCTATATTTACCCCTTTAACTACACCATTTTCATTTACAGTAGCTACATTTTCATCCTCACTTTTCCAAATAATTTTTTGTGTAGCATTTTCAACTGGTGTTATTGTTGCCATAAGCTTTATTGTTCCATTTATATCCAATGTTCCTGTATCTTTATTTAATGTAACTTTTGTTTCTTCTTTTGGTTCCTCTATCTCAATATTTACTGAACATCTCAATTTTAATGTAACATCATTTTCTGTATAACTTATTGTTATTATATTTTTATCTTTTTTTAAGTCTTCACCATCAGTTATTTCATAATTTTCTATATCTTTTGTCGTTCCATCATTATATGTAACTTGTAGAATCATTCCTGTTTTATCAAAATTTTCTCCCTCTTTATATGAAGTTTTATTAGGAATTTGTTTTATTGACAATTTTCTTGGTGCATCTAATATTATATAATTTAAATTTTTTTGTTTTGCATAATTACTTGCCTTTGAACCATTTTTGCAATATATTTTTAAATTATTGCAATCAGTAAATACACCATTTTGTAAAGTTTGTACATTTTCAGGAATATTTATACTACTCAAAGAAGTACAGCCTGCAAATGCTTTACTACCAATTTCTGTTACATTCTCTGGTATTTCTATTGTCTTCAAACTTGAACACATGTAAAATGTTTTTGGCTCTATTACCTTTATTTTATTAGGAATAATAAAATCTGTTAAATTATTGCATCCTGAAAATGCTTGTTCTTCAATATTTGTAATTGAATCTGGTAATGTTATATTGATTAAGTTTATACAGTTAGCAAATGCTTTTTTATCTATTTTTTTTACTGAATTAGAAATTACTACATTTTGTATATTTTCATTTGCATAAAATGCTTTCTCTGCAATCTCAGTTACAGTTTTATCATCTAATTTATTTGGAATTGTAATACTAGCTTTGTTTCCTAAATACTCTTTTATTTCAATATTAGAAGAAGCAAGTATATCATATGCATATTCTTCAGCTGTTATTAAATACTTTATATTATTTGATTTTGCATAATCTATAGCATCTGAATTATTTGCTGCATATATTATTAAATTAGAAGAACAATTTGCAAACGCATCGTTTCCTATTGATATTATAGTATCTGGTATTATAACTTTTGTTAATTTAGTATTTCCATAAAAAGCATTTTCTGACACTGATATAACATTATATTCTTTTACTCCAACAGGAATACTACTTGGTATAGTTATTTCTTTACTACTTCCTAAATAGCCTGTAATTGTAACTGTACTATTATCATTATTTATTCTATATTCATAATTTTGA
Organism: uncultured Clostridia bacterium; assembly: GCA_934133175.1. Classification (GTDB taxonomy): domain Bacteria; phylum Bacillota; class Clostridia; order TANB77; family CAG-508; genus CAG-269. The sequence goes on from CAKPAX010000009.1 coordinate 31,561, forward strand.
TAATTGGCTGAAAATACACAATTCGATTTACTTAAAATATTCAATATAACAATAGCAAATAATATAAATAATACTTTTTTTATAACATCTTTTATCATAATAATATTCTCCTATTATTTTAATAAATTTTTTACTTCTTTTATTTTAAGATATCTCCAATCTCCAATTTTTAAATCTTTTACATCAATATTTCCTATTTTTGATCTATGCAGTGCAAGAACTTTTTTATTTATTGCTTCACACATTTTTCTTACCTGTCTATTTTTTCCTTCATGTATTTTTATTTCTATCCTAGAAATATCTTTTTCTTTATCAATTTTTAAGATTCTTGCATTTGCTTCTTTGGTAATGTAATTTTCATCTATTACTACACCTTTTTGTAAATTTTCAATATCTTCTTTTGTTACTACTCCCTTTACTGTAACATTATATGTTTTTTCTATTTCATGTTTTGGATGAGTTACTTTATATACAAAATCTCCATCATTTGTTAATATTATTGCACCTGATGTATACATATCTAATCTTCCAACTGGTACAACCCTTTTATTTGTTTTTATTAAATCTAAAACTGTATCTCTAGAAAATTGATCTTTTACAGTAGTTACATATCCAATGGGTTTATTTAATAATATATACACTTTTTCGTCATCTTCATATTTTAAAGCTTTTCCATTAAAAGCCACTTTGTCTTTATCTGGATTAATCTTTGTTCCAAGTTCAGTTACTATTTTTTCATTTACTTTAACTTTTCCTTGGCTTATTAATTCTTCACATTTTCTTCTTGATGCCACTCCACATTCTGCCATATATTTTTGAAGTCTTATTTCTCCCATTTTTTCTCCTTTTAATTTTAAACTTTACTTGTTTCCTCTAGTTTCTTTATTACATCCTTAAAGTATTGTGGTAATTCAGCTTCCAAGTACATCTCTTCATTTGTAATTGGATGTCTAAATTTTAAAGACTTTGCATGTAAACATTGTCCCACAATTCCAAATTCATTTTTTCCATTTGAATATGTGTAATCTCCTACAATAGGATAACCAATTTGTGATAAATGAACTCTTATTTGATGTGTTCTACCTGTTTCTATATTTACTTGTAATAATGTATAATTATTAAATCTTTCTAAAACTTTTATATGTGTTATTGCATTTTTTCCATTTTTAACAACAGCCATTTTCTTTCTATCTTTTGGACTTCTTCCAATTGGCATATTTATTGTTGCTTCATTTTCTTTTACAAACCCTCTTACTAATGCAATATATGTTTTTTTAACTTCTCTATTTTTTATTTGCTCACTTAATTTTATATGTGCCTCATCATTTTTAGCAATTATAATTATTCCTGACGTATCTTTATCTAATCTATGCACTATTCCAGGACGTATTTCTCCACCAATTCCAGATAAAGATCCTTTGCATATTGCCATTATTGCATTTACTAATGTACCATCAGGATTTCCATTTGCTGGATGAACTACCAATCCTTTTGGTTTGTTTACAACTATTATATCTTTATCTTCATATATTACATCTATCGCTATATCCTGAGCCTTTAATGATATTTCTTTTGGTTTCACTTCTTCTAATGTTATTCTATCTCCTTCTGCAACTTTATAAGATGCTTTCGTAACTTTTTCATTTACCATAATATGATTTTCATCTATCAATTTTTGTATCATTGTTCTAGAAATCGAATTATTTTCTAAACTTAAATATGCATCTAACCTTTTTCCTGCTTTTTCTTTTTCTACAATAAATTCTTTCAAATTTTACTCCTTATCACTTTTATTTCTTTTTTCTTTAAATGTAAATATAGTAAATATTACAACAAATCCTATCCAACCTATTGTTATGTACAAATCAGCCAAATTAAAAACTGGAATATTTTTTATATTAATAAACTCTACTACAAATCCCCTAATAATTCTATCTAGTAGATTGCTTATTCCACCTGCTAATACTAAAGATAATACTATTTTTGTTTTCATATCTATTAATTTATTTCCATTTGTCATAAATTTTATTATTATTCCTAATACAATTACATTTGTTACTATATATGAAAATGTTGAATTTTGTCCAACACCAAATGCTCCACCTGTATTTTCTGTTAATTTAATTTCAATAAAATTTTGTATTATTGTTTTATTAGGATTATTTATTATTATAACTAATTTTATTGCTTGATCTAATAAGATTAATAAAATCACTAATCCTATTATTATACTCGTAACTTTGCTTATTTTTTTCATTTTCTCTCCTCTTAGTTATTTAATACCTCATAAATAACAAATTTATCATCTGAATATAATTTTTTATAATTTTCGCTATCTGCTTTTTTTATTATCATGTTTATTTTTGAATTTTTCATTGTTATAAGATGTGTTACACCATATTCTTTAAATGTATCACCATAAAATTTTGATAATCCTGATGTTTCTATGTAGTCCATAAAAATATCTTGTCCGTCTTCTGCCTTTCCAGTTGGTGAATTGAATTCTGGTGAATATAAATCACATCTAGAATCTATAAATACAGGAATTCCTCTGTATAACATATAACTTCCATAATTATAATCATTGAATATCTTCATTTTGTTTATATCTAAATTTTCTAATATCCAATCACAAGCAGAAACTGGATATGAAGACTCATCAATATATTTTTCATCTATCTTTGGTTTATAAATATACATACTTAGTATTATTACTATTCCTGCTAATACAAACATTCCTACTTTCGTAGTTAAAATTTCTTGTATTTTTTCTATTGTGCCTTTAAAATATTTTTCCATTAATTGCATTAAAAATCTATTTAATATTATCGAACAAACTATTATGAAAATAGATCTTTGCCTTCTTGAAAAAAACATTAAAAATGCTAGTCCTCCAAGCATAAACAAATCACTTAATCTTATTTTTGAATCCGAAAATATTAATACAGCTAAAAAGATTATTATTACACAAAGTATATCTGTATGATTAATTAATGTTAATGGCAAATGCTCGTTTATATTTTGTGTTGTATTTCCACTCATTAGTTTAAATATATGTGTATATGGTTCGAATGTAGTTTGAGGTGTTAAAAGTCCAGTAAAAGCACATATTATCATAACTACTATAAGTATTTTAACATTGTTATTTTTATTAATTTTAATTTTATATGGGTGTTCCTTTTCTTCCTCTCTTTTAATTTTTATTCTTTCATTTTTTTCTTCTAGATTTTTTAGTTCTTCTTTTACTGCTTTTAATTTCTCTTCATCTACTTTTTTATTTTCTAACCTTTTTATTTTTCCATTTAAGATTTTAATTCTTATTTTTTGATATATAACAACATCAGATAATATAGCAAAAATATATTCTCCTATATATGGTAAGAATAATATAAAATAAAATGTCCATACTGCCGCATGGAAATTAGCAATTATAATAGGTAAAATAATTAATCCTACTGCATATTTTTTCTTTTTAGTTTCCAATAATTTTTCTATAAAATATATTTCCCAAGCAAATAATATAAATGTTACAAGTTGCGCCCTTGCAGCAACATATCCTTCTAACAAGTACATGGCTCCTATTGTTATAAAAAATGATATTACTTTATTTTTCACTAATTTACTATTTGCTTTATATATGCTTATGCCTAATATTACTGATAATACACAAGTTGATATATATATACCTTTTAAACCGGATAGAGCATAAATAAAATAAATACATACATCATATGCCCAATGTGGATATGTATATGGTAGATCTTCATGCCACGAAAATGAATCTTTCATATCTATTCCATTTTGAACAATATGTTCCCCAACTTTTATAGTATAAAAAGTATCATTTTGCAATGATACTGGTGAAATTGCTATACAAAATATTGTAATTAATACTATTGCTAATATTTCAAATCTGATATCTGTTAATTTAAATTGCTTTTTTTTCATTAAATTTTCTCCTCTTTTTGTTTTTCTTATTATATCAAAAAGAGTTTGAAAAGACTATACTTTTCAAACTCTTTTTATATATTTTTTTATACGGCTTCTTGATTTTCTGTTTTTTCTTCACTTGCATCATCTTGATTTATTATTTCTAAACTACCTATTGAAACTTCATAAGCTACTCTTGTTTGTGATGTTCCATCCTCAAACTTTTTCTCATAAGTTCTTGATTGAACTCTTCCTACAATTTTTACCTGCGTTCCAACTTCTATATTTTGGCAAAATCTTGCATTTCTTCCCCATGCAATTGATGGTATGTAATCAGATTTATTATATGCTCTATTTACTGCTAATAATATATCTGCAATTTCTCTTCCAAATGGTGTTTGTCTATATATAGGTTTTTTACATATATATCCTATTAATACAACTTCATTTGTTACTTGGTCTTTTTTAGCTAATTCATTTTCTTCTTCATTTTCTTCTAATTCAACAATGTCTTTTGCAAAGACTGTTAATATTAATCTGTTTCTTTCATTTTCATAACTATTATATGATCTAAATTGCCCCTTTACTAATAGTTTCTTTCCTATTGCTAACATATTATCATTAACTATTCTTTCTGAAACAGTTATTGGTATGATATCTGCATTACCACTTAAACGTGGTATTGATAAGTCAAATACATAAAACTTTTCTCCATAAATTTCATGACTGTATCTTTTTTCTCCTGTAACTTTTCCTACTAATGTTAAGTAGTTATTTTCTAAATAATTTGTATCCAAATTAATTTCCTCCCTATTTTTTATATTTTATCAATTGTACTTTTTTCCTTAAGAATTTTACTTACAAACTCTATTATACACTATTTTTTTGGTTTTGTCTACATAAACAGTTAAATTTATGCAAATTTGTTATTTGTTTCTATCCTTGTATTGCATTATACAGTAGTAATATAGAAAAATAAGCCAAACAATTGTAAACATTATTATCTATATTTTCATTATATTTTATGTTGAATTCATTTGGTTCTATTAATTCTTGATACACATTTTTTATATTTCTTTGCAAACAAACAATAATATTACTATCACCTATGCTTGAAGCTGTTATAGTAGATTTTTGATTTAGTCCAAATGTTAAAATATCAAATTGCAATTCTTCTATTAATGTTTTATCTATATCAATATCAGCATTTATTATTAAATATTTGCAGCTTTCTAATATTTTTCTTATTTTGCATACTTTATTATTCAATTTATTCGGAAAAGATAATATGACAATTGTATCAAATTTTACATTTTTTAAATTATCTATACTTTTATCATCAATACTAATTAATTCTAATTTTTCTTGTAATTTATCAACTTCTTTTTTTATTTTTCTGTTTAATAATTTATAATCTTTACTTTCCCCAATCACTCCAACAAATAACATTGATATCTCCTTATATTTAGCTATTTATAATATTATTACATATATTATAAATTTTATTCTTATTTATTTTTTTGTTGAGTTCCATTAACATCAATTTTATAATTATTTTTATATATAATGTCAGACACTTTTACTAGTTCATATCCCTCTTTTTTTATATTTTTAATTAACATATCTAAACTATTTGCTGTATTTTTAGTTCCATTGTGGCTTAATATAATTGAACCTTTTGATAATTTGTTTTTTATTCTCCCCCACATTTCTTCGCCAGTTAGTCCTTTATAATCTAGCGTATCCAAGTTCCACTGTATTGAGTAATACCCTTTATCTTCTGCTGACTGAATTACTGTATTATTATATTCTCCATATGGTGTTCTATATAAATTGGTTTTTTGTCCTATTAAATTTTCTATTTTTTCATTACTTTTTTCTAATTGTTCTACATTTTCTTCATAACTTAATTTATTTACATGTGGATGTGTATTACTATGTGTTCCGGATTTCATGTCCTGCACTATGTATTTTCTTTACTGCATCTGGATATTTATCCATCCAATCTCCTACAATAAAAAATGTTATATGTACATCATTTTCTTTTAAAACTTCTAATATTTGATCTATGTCATCCGCATTCCATGCACAATTCATTGTAAATGCAATTTTATTTTTCTCCGTGTTTACATTATATATTGGCAACTTTTTTTCATTAGTACTTGATGTTTGTATTATATCTTCTTTATTATTTAACAAACCCGCTGTAAAAAAAAGAACCATAACTGTTAATATTGATACAATATATGCATATATCTTTTCTTTATTAAATACTAAAAACATAAAAATCACCTAACATATATATATGTACTAGTGATTTTTTTATTCTTACTTTATTTAATGTTTATAACATTTTATATAACTATATATATTATAAAACCACAGAAAGAAATACTTTCTGTGGCCATTTTTCAAAAGACATACTGCATGAGTTCACCAAAAGAAGAAATCTTTCTTACAGTAAGCTCATCTTTAAAATACTCTTTACAAAAATCAAAAAGAGCTGATTCATCCATAAAAATGTATGCTCCATTCTTTTTTATAGCAACCTTTTTAACTCTTGCATTAAAAGAGTTAATTCCCCTATCGGTTCCTCTTAACCGAATGTAAATCTGATCTACATCTTCTAAATTTAAATATGCCTTCATTCTAATACCTCCTGCAATATGTGCATTTGATTATTAATAAACTACATTTTTATTATACTATATTTATTTGTAATTGTCAAAAAAGGTAGCCTTCGGCTACCAAATTTTATCTTTTATTATTTGTTTTATATTTTGTTGTATTCTTTTTAATTGTTGTATTTTTATTAGTAGTTCTTTGAGTTGTCGTGTTATTTGTGCTATTTAATTTTGTTGAACTAGATGATGTATTATTTGTAGACTTAGTTGTATTTACACTGCTACTAGTATTGTTTGTTATAGTATTATTTACATTATTATTTTGACTAGATTCCTTTTTAGTTAAAATAAATCCTGTTGATATAAACCTTGTTTTATGTGCCCCTGTACTATCAATTGGATCATTTATTATCTTTCCATCTACATACATAACACTTGATGTTCCTCCATCTAAGTTTGCTGCATTATATGCTCCATATCTTTGCATTATTTCTATTAAGTCGTTCATATCAGCACCTGGTTTTTTCACTGTTCTACCATCTATTACTAAAAATAAAACAATTCCATCTTTTCTTTGTCCTATAGCTGTACGAGGAGCTGTTCCCCATCCACCATTTCCTAAAACTTCTGAAGCTTTACCATTTACTATTAAAAATGGTCCAAAAGTCACGGCATCACGTACATTCATATCTTTCGCTTCTTGCACTGACATTTTTCCTAATACTAATTTATTTTCATTAGTAAATCCTATTAATCCTCCAGCTCCACTATAAACATTTGATGTAATTAATCTTCCTTCAGAAAATGTTATTCCTAATGGATTAGCACCATTACTATTATAATTTGGATCTATAAATCCTCCTCCATTAATAGCCAAAAGTGCATCATTATCATCTGCCATTGTTTTTAAATATTGTCCGCATTTTCCTAATTTTTTAGTTACAACTGTTTTTATTCTAGAAGGATCGTATATTGCTGCTAAGTATCCTGAATACCCTTTTCCTTCTATATTAATTATTTTATAATCGTCATTACCTGGGTCTTTTTCTAGTATTGCTTTTTCATACTCATTTGCATATTCAACATTTTTATTTTCATCAACTATTACTGTTAATGTAGGATCTGTAGTTTCTTCTGATTCTGCAACTCTATTTTTATTTAATACTTCTTGTATTGTGTCATCACTATAAAACCATGTTGCTAAATATTGATGAGTCATAGTTGTCATTGCTGTCGTAATAAGCCATTCTCTAAAATTAGGATATGGCCCATATAATAAAAATGCAAATGAACTAATTCCTATTATAAATAGAATTAATAATGTAATTAAAAACTTTTTAAATTTTGATTTTTTCTTTTTTCTTTCTTTTCTAGGTGTATATTCATTATTTAGATTATTAGTATTAATTTCTTCTCTATCTAAAACTTGATTTCTCATATTAATTAATCTTCCTTTTAATTATTTATATTTATTATACATTATTCATTATATATTTGGTATGTTAATTTCTACCTTATTATATATCAAAAAAGTATGTTGCTTCTAAATCTGCCTCATGTAATAATAAAGCTAGAGGATATTTTTTATATGCATTTCCTATTGTTGTATATAATTCTTTTGGTTCTGTAAACCCCATATGCCAACGTATGCAATATTTTTCCTCTGGAGTTAATTTTATATATTCACTTATCATCATTACTGATTTTTCACCATGTCCATATGGTATTTGGTCATCAACTGTATAATATGGGACTTTTTCCCATTCTCCTAAACTATTCTTAGCATTTCTATAATCCACTTTATAAAAATTAGCTTTACAAATATCATGTAATAAAGTTATTATTTTAATTGTATCTTCTTTTACATTCATATCTATAAAATTATTTTTTACCTTATAATCTAATATTTCATACACCTTCATACTATGTTCTAACAATCCGCCTTCAAAAGCTCCATGAAATCTGGTACTAGCTGGTGCTTTAAAAAAATCAGTTTTTTCAATAAATCTAATTAAATCTTCTATTCCATCCCTATTTGTACTTCTTAATAATTCAATAAACTTATCTTTCATTTTTTTCTCCTTTTCGACATCTTTCATATTTTAACATATTAATTATTATATTAAAAGTATATTATTGAAAAAAACAAAATAACTTTTTATATATAAATATAAAAAGTTATTTTAATATGTTATTTTTTATTTTCATCATTTTCTAAATTTAATTTTATTTTCAAGGCTTTTTTTCTTATTCTTTGAATTGCAGTATCAATTGATTTTACTTTACTTCCTAAGTTATCAGCTATTAAGGCATAAGATTTTCCTTGTTTATATTGTTCTAATACTTTTTTCTCAAATTCACTTAAGCTTTCATCAATTTTCTTTTCTAAAAATGAATAATATTCTTTTTTTGCTATTATCTCAGAAGGATCATCCACTGTTTTTGTATTTAAAACTTCCATTATACTTGTATCTTCATTATCTTCATATGCTGAAGCGTTTAATGAAACTGAAGAATTTAATGGAATATGTTTTTGTCTATTTGAATTTTTTACGGCTGTAATTAATTGTCTTTCAATACATAAGTTTGCAAAAGTTTTAAACGAATTTTGTTTATCTACATCAAAAGATTTGACTGCTTTATACAATCCTATATACCCCTCTTGTATCATATCTTCTCTTTCAGCCCCAATCATAAAGAACTTATTTGCTTTCATATTAACAATGTCATCATATCTTTTAATTAAACAGTTTAATGCTGTATTATCATTATTTTTAACTATTTGCACTAGTTTTTCATCAGTCATTTCTGTATAATTATTCAAAGGATTAAATCCCTCATCAACCATTTTGTTCCTCCTATAATGAATTTACAAGTATTATATTAGCAAAATGGCTATATGTCAATATTTATAAGCGTATTTATTTTAATTTTCTACTCATTATTATTTTTTCTGACAAAAATATAATATATATTTTTTTACATTGTTTCTATAGTAATATTACAATTTAAAATATTTTGGGCTATACTTTTAAAACTTTCTTCTGTTTTGGTTAAATACACTATTTCTTTCGTTTTTCTTTCTTTATTTTCCATGTTATTTTCTTTTAAATATTTTTTTAAGTATCGTGCTACTGTATAGCCTGTATCAATAAGTTCCACTTTATATGGCATTTCTTCTTTTATTATAGTTTGATATATCGGATAATGTGTACATCCTAGTATTATTTTATTAATATCTTTTTCAATAAAAGGTTTTATGTATGTTCTAATTGCATTTCTTCCTTCTTGACTTAATGCTCTTCCTTCTTCTGCAATTGTGGCCATTACTGGGCATGCTTTGTTTTCTACTTTTATATCTGGTATTTGTTTTTTTAAATGTTTTTCCCAAGCTCCACTTCTTATTGTACCTTCTGTAGCCATAACTCCTATTTTATTAATATTGTTTTCTTTTACATATTTTACAGTTGGATCTATTATACCTATTATTGGTATATCAAAAATATCTTTTATTTGTTCTAACGCTTGACTTGTAGCAGTTCCACAAGCTACTACAATTATTTTCACACCTTTTTCTATTAAAAATTCTGCATTACTTTTTGAATATTTTATAATGTCCTCTCTGCATTTGCCTCCATATGGAAAATTTTTGGTATCACCCAAATATATTATATTTTCATTTGGTAATTCTTTTCTTATTTGTTCTAATACTGTTAATCCCCCAACTCCGGAATCAAAAATACCAATTGCATTATTATCTGTCATAATTCTTCTCCTATATATTTTTATACTATATATTATACGCCATTTATTTGTATATACTATTTTTTTATCGTCAACTTTATACTTTTTTCTACATATTATATACTAAGCAATTAAAAATTGCAAAAAAGAAAGGAAAGATTTTTTATGGAATTTGAAGAAAAAAGACCTATCTGTCCAAAATTGGATATCGATGGATTTATAGAAAAAGGTAAACAATTTGATTTAGATATCACATTACCAGAAGACAACAGAGAAGTAATATATGGAACTGTAAAAAATTGTTATAAAGAACCAGTCGAAGATGCTGTAGTAAAATTAATTGAAATCATATATGAATGTGGAAGAAAAGAAAGAAAACCTGTAACTCATACTTTTACTGATGAAAATGGTCAATTTGTTTTTGGACCTCTTTGTCCTGGAAAAGAATATGCAATTGAAATATTTGTAAATGAAGTAAAACATGTCAAAGTTTGTGCAAAATGTCATCATGAAGGAAAATGTTTAAAAGCAATGAAATGTGATAAATGCGACTGTATTATTGATAAAAAACATTGTGATGATAAACCTTGTTGTGATTCACCTATATGCAAATAAATTAAAGCGGTTATCTAAATAACCGCTTTTTATATAAAACAGAAAGTCTACATTATCCCTACTTTTTTAGCTATTTGCTTACCTTTTTTCATAATTTTTTTCTTATTCATTAATTCATTTCCTTCGGCATACATCATTAATACGCCAGCAGAGATTATAGTACCTAACATTATACCTTTTACAAATTTCATCATTATCCCTCCTAATTCAATTTTCTTACTAGTTATTATGTCTTTTTTTGTTTTTTATATACTCCTTTGTTAATTGATATATTTCATTAATTGCAACAATTGCTAAAAAATACCCAAAATATTTTTTTAATTGATTTACATTTGTATTTATTGATATTTTTGCTCCAATAATTGCTCCGATAATCCCACATAAAGATATAATTAATCCCAGTTTAAAATTAATTTTTTTGTTTTTTATATTTACTATTATTGCTGATATTGAAGTAGGAATAAAAAAAATTAAATTTACCGCTTGAGCAATATGTTGTTCTAATCCTGTTAATGTTGTCAAAAGAAATATTAATACAGTTCCTCCGCCCATTCCTATTCCACTTATAATTCCGGCAATTATTCCTATAAATACTTGAATCATATCAATCTCCAATTGCTTTATATCTAAAAAATCATATTATAGGAAAAATATAATAAAAACATGGTAAATACTATTTTTAATATATAATCTGGTATCTTTTTTAATAATTTTGCACCTATACATCCACCTATAATTCCGCCTATTGCACATAATAGTCCAACTTTCCAGTTAATATAATTATTTTTATAATAAAAAAAACTACTTGTTATGACCATAGGCAATATACAAAAAACAGATGTTGCCCTTGATATATCTGTTTTTTCTTTTAATATATATATAAATGATGGAACTAATATCATTCCTCCACCAGTAGAAAAAAAACCACATATAAATCCCGCTAACAATCCAATAATTACTTTTTTTAACATATTTAACCCACTCTATTTTTTTAGTAGTTTTTCCAATTATTCAAATTTTATTACTATTTAATATTTTTTCAAAGATTTCTGTTATTGTTTCATCACACTTTAACATTTGGTATATTATCCTTTTTTTTAAATCCTCATCTGGTATATTATCTGCCAAATCAAAAAATCTTTGTAATTCCATTAAATATTTTTCGTTATTTATTTTTTCTTTTTTAAAAGTTTTCTTTTGATTTAAATTTTCTTTGTTAACATCCATTTTTCACCTTCCCTTTTAAGTTAATATTTTGTCCAACATATATTATCCAACATTTTTTCTTTTTTATTTATTTTTATTTACAAAAAGTCTTATTTTATATATAAATATTTTTATTTACTTATAAGTTAATATTATTATATACAAAAAACTAGCTAAAAAGCTAGTTTTTTTGTATATTTTATTCTATATTTTCATCTTTTATAAAATATTTTGTTCCAATCACTATATCTGGTAAATATTGTTGTTCTACGTAATGCCCTGGAAAATCATGCGGATATAAATATCCCTTTCCATAATCTAGATTTTTCATTCCCTCTATTGGTGCATTTCTTATATGCATTGGAACTTCTCCTGTTTCTTTTGTTTTTACATCTTCTAGAGCTTTGTTTATTGCTAAATATGTAGCATTTGATTTTTTTGAATTTGCAACATAAACAGCCGCTTCTGATAATAATATTCTTGCTTCTGGCATTCCAATCATATGTACAGCTTGCATAGCAGATGTTGCAACAACTAATGCATTAGGATTTGCAAGTCCAACATCTTCGGATGCACATATTACAATTCTTCTTGCTAAAAACATTGGATCTTCTCCCCCATTTAAAGCTCTTGCTAAATAAAATACAGTAGCATCAGGATCTGAACCTCTCATAGATTTTATAAATGCACTTATATTATCATAATGGCTTTCTCCATTTTTATCAAATATTGCCTTTCTTGTTTGTATACTATTTTTTATAATTTCATCAGTTATTGTTATACAACCATCTTTATCCATATTGGTTGTAAGTACTGCAACTTCTAGTCCATTTAATGCTGTTCTTACATCACCATTTGAAATTTGTGCGAGCTTTATTAACGTCTTGTCTTCTATTCTTAAATTATACTCACCAAGTCCATCTTTTCTCGTTACAGCATTTTTTAAAATATTAAATATATTTTCTTCTGTTAATGGATTTAGTTTTATTACCATTGATCTAGATATTAAAGCCTTATTAACTTCAAAATAAGGGTTTTCTGTAGTTGCTCCTATTAATATAATTGTTCCATTTTCTACATATGGTAATAATGCATCTTGTTGTAATTTATTAAATCTATGAATTTCATCTATAAACAATATACTTTTTCCAGCTGGATTAAGCATAAAATTTTTTGTTTCTTCTACTACTTTCTTTATATCTGCCACGCCTGCTGTTACTGCATTTATTTTATAAAATTTATATTTTGTTGTTTCACTTATAACCCTTGCAAGTGATGTCTTTCCACACCCGTGGAGGGCCAAATAATATTATACTAGATAATCTATCTGCTTTTATTGTTCTATATAATATTTGGTCTTTACCTAAAACATGCTCTTGTCCTACATATTCTTCTAGTGTTCTAGGTCTTACTCTATATGCTAATGGTTCATTACTATTCATATTTTTACCTTCTTCTTATTTTGATAATAATGATAAACCTTTTTTTATCATTTCTTCTACTGTTAGGTTATTTTTATCCATTTTTTCAAATACTTTTTCTATTTCTTTTTTAGAATATCCTAATACTTGTAATGCATTAATTGCATCTATTATCTGCTCTGTATTGTCTTGTTCTTGCTTAATAACATCTTTTGATGACTTACTTAATTTTTCTTCTTTCTTTAATTTATCTTTTAATTCTAATATAATTCTTTGGGCAGATTTTGCACCAACTCCTTGTATTTGAGTTAATTTTGATACATCATTTGTTATTACTGCCATTGCAAACTCTGATGGTGATATACATGCAAGCATTGCAACTGCTGTTTTAGCTCCTACACCACTTACAGATAATAATAACTCAAACATTCTTAATTCTTCTGAGGTATTAAAACCAAATAAACTAATATCATCTTCTCTTACTCTATAATATGTATGTATTTTTACTGTATCTCCTATTTCTCCTAGTTTTTCTATAGATGCATCTGACATATAAATTTTATAACCAATTCCTTGTACATCTACTATTACATAATCTACCGATTTATTTTCTAATATTCCTTTTACATATGCTATCATAATATTCTCCTAAAATTATTTTATTTGAATTATATTTTAATTATTATCATTTTGTCAATATTATTCAAACATTTTTTCGTTATTTTTTTGTTCTTCTATAAATTTCTTTAATTTTTTTAAGCCTCTATCTTTTGGCCCAATTCCAAAATGTAACCCTTGTTTTTCTAATGTTTCAATTTTAGATAATTCAACTTTTAAAAATCTTTTTTCTTTTTTTGAAAAAAGATATGTATTTACATTCGATTTTTCTACAGAATATAAACACATTGTATAATCTTTATATCCGTTTTTTCTTTCTCTAAAACATGTTAATGCAAAAATTTTTTTATCTAAAAACTTATTATCTATTTTATTTAAAACAGATTTATAATATTTATATAGTTCTACATACTCCAGCTTCTTATCGAATTTATTTATTTCACTATCTTGTAAAATTATTCTTAAAAATTCATTTGCATCTTTTCCTTGTATTTCTTCTTTTAATCTACAAATAGAGCTATCCTTATATTCATTTTCATCTTTTATATATCCTATTCTTTTATCGATTTCTATATTTTTTTCATCACTTAATTCTTCTACTAATTCTTCTCCATATTTTTCTTTAGTTCCAAAATATTTTGTTTTTGATTTTGTATGAATATTATACAAATCTAATTGTAAATCTGCACGTATTCTTTTTCCATTTTTTAATACAATGATTGGATATTTATGTTCCATTTCTTCTGCAATTACACTATTTATTCCAAATTCTCTTAATATATCTCTATATAAGTATGATAATGACACACATATTATTTTCTTGTTTTTAGAAGCTTGCTCAGAATCTATTTTATTTTGCTCTGCTAATTTATAAATTTTTTTTCTAGTTTTTGAATTTCCAAAAAAATATTTTTCATCAAATGCTTTTTGCTTTCCTAATTGTATATAAATATATTTTGCAATTTCTAACTCACTTAAATTATTTGGTAATTTTTCTTTTATACTTTGAATAAATTCTTGTTTTTTCATCTTGATCATCCTACCTCATTATATTATTTTACCAAATAATCATACTTTTTTAAAGGGTTATTTATTAACATCTAAAAAAAGATTGCAAAATTATATTTGCAATCTTTTTTATTAATCTTTATTTAAAACTTTTCTTTTCAACTGATATAAATCTGTTACATCAACTTTTCCATCTCCATTTATATCTGCTGCTAAAAGTTTAATTCCAGTTAGTACCCAATTTGATCCATTTGGAGCAATTATATGTCTTTTTAAAATTATTAAATCTGTTACATCTATTTTTCCATCATTATTTATATCTGCTTTTATATAAGTTTCAATTTCAGATACAACAATTTCTCTGTTTGATACATTTCCTAATGCATCTTTTACATAAACTACATATTTTCCATTTTCAGTTATAGTCTTTGTTTTTTCGGATGCCCATGTTTTACCTTCGTCCCATGAATATGGTTGTTCTGATAAGCCTACTCCATCTTCATTATCTGTAGCATCTACAGTTAATATCATTTGAGTATTAGTATCTGCTCCATCAACAGTATTTGCAGTTAATTTTATTGTTGGAGCAATTTTGTCTATATTATTTATCGTTATACTTTTTTCTACTATTGTTCCTGCTTTATTTTTTACATATACTTTATATGTTCCATTTGCTGTTACTTCTTT
>CAKPAX010000010.1 GCA_934133175.1 uncultured Clostridia bacterium
TGCCTAATATAGATAATATAAAAAAATATAAAAATATACATATGATTGGAATTGGAGGAGTTAGTATGAGTGGAATTGCAGAAATTCTACTTAATTTTGGTTTTAATGTAACAGGTTCTGACGCTTCTGCTTCCGAAATAACAGAAATTTTAAATAAAAAAGGAATTCAAGTTACTATTGGTCACGATTTAAATTCTATAGCAAATTCAGACTTAATTGTTTACTCTGCTGCAATAAAACAAGATGATCCTGAAATGTTAGAAGCAAAAAGACTAAATATTCCAACTATAGAAAGAGCAGATTTTTTAGGAGAACTTACAAGATGCTTTGAAGATACTATTGCTATCTCTGGTACACATGGAAAAACAACAACAACTTCCATGATTTCATTATGCTTTTTAGAAGCATTAAAGGATCCAAGTATTCAAGTTGGAGCAATTTTAAAACAAATTGATGGAAACTACAAAGTTGGAAATAGTGAACATTTTATTATAGAAGCATGCGAATATGTTGAAAGCTTTTTAAAATTTAGTCCAAAAGCTGAAGTAATTTTAAATATAGACAATGACCATTTAGATTATTTTAAAACTTTTGAAAATATAAAAAATGCTTTTATTAAATATGTAAAACTTTTACCTGATAATGGTTTATTAGTTATAAACGGTGATGACGCAAATTGTTTAGACTTACCTAATTATACAAAATCTAAATCATTATCATATGGTATAACTAATAAACACACAGACTTTTTTGCCGTAAATATCGTATTCGATAATGATGGTTTTCCTGAATTTGATGTTTATAGCAAAGATGGTTTTTATGATAAAATCAAATTACACGTTCCTGGTACACACAATGTATTAAATTGTTTAGCGTGTATTGCTCTTTGCAATGAATATGGAATAAGTAAAGACATAATAAAATCTGCACTATCAAAATTTACTGGTGCCCATAGAAGATTTGAATTTAAAGGAAAAGTCAACGGAGCTAGCATTTATGATGATTACGGTCATCATCCTACTGAAATAGTCGCAACAGCAAAATCTTTAATGAACAAAAAATACAATGAATCATGGGTTGTTTTTCAACCTCACACATATAGTAGAACAAAAACACTATTAGAAGACTTTGCAAAAGCTTTACTTAACTTTGATAACATAATAGTTTTAGATATATATGCAGCAAGAGAAAAAAATACCTATAATATTTCTTCTAAAGATTTAGTAGATAAAATAATTTCACTTGGAAAAAATGCAAAATATATTCCAGATTTTTATAAATGTGTTTCTTATATAAAAGAAAATGCAAAAGAAAATGATATAATTATGACATTAGGAGCTGGAACAGTCACACAAATAGGTCCTATGTTATTGAAAAATTAAAATTAAAATCCAAAAAAAGCTAAAAAAGTTAATAACAATCCACAGTTTTAATACAAATTGTGGATTGTTTATTCTTTTTTTTAACTTTTCAGTCATATAATTTTAAAATTTAAATTGGATTTACTTCAAATGTGATTGTAAAATATTTAAATTCATCTAATTTATTTTTTTCTAAACATTCAATATAATTTTCCAACTGTTTTTCAGATTTTACAGCAGCAATAATTGTTGGATTTAAATCACTTCTAAACATTATATCCATTGCAAATTTTAAAGAATCTATTGGTGATTTCATTTCTTTATTTCTGTATAAAGAATATGCTTCTCTGAATCTTGCTAAAATCGGATGTTTATTATATATAGATATATCTGCTATAAATTCTTGTTCTATAACATCTTTTGCTGTTTTGTATTCATCAGGATAATTTTCTAAAAATTCTTCTATTTCAGATTTGGTATATGGCAAATACACTCTTTTTTGCCTTTCAGATACTATTAATTCTAAATTATCCTTAATATCATTAACACTATCTAATTTTACATTTTCCCTTTCTACTTTATCTTTAGTAACTATATTCAAATTATTTTGATTTAAAAATGCATTTACATTAATATTAAGTTTTTCATTTTCGTTTTTTATTTTTCTATCTTCTATTTGAAATTTTATAATTTTTCGATTAATGTTTTCCACAGTTTTGGTAACATCTACATTATTGTTTGATTCTTTTTTTACAACTAATTGAATTATATCTTGTTCAATATCATTAAACTTATTTAACAACTGTGTCAAATTTTCAATTATTTTATTAACACTATCAAAAGCATTTTCTGCTATATCTACATATTTCTTTAAATGGTTTGTATCTATGTTCTCTATTTCTTTTTCTTCTATATTAATTCTATTTATAGCTTCAATTATTTTGTCTCTTTTTAATTTAGTCATTTTTATTTCAAAGTCTAATTTTTCTTGTTTATTATTAGTATCTTTTAAAAATTCGAAATCTTTTGGAGTAAATAAACCATCTAATATATTAGAATTATATAAAATGTCTTTTATCATTAGTACTCCCTCTTTCTTTTTATATAATATGATATATTATAACATACTTTTTAAATTATAATATTACGTTTTTTTTGTTTTTATGTTACAATTATTTTCTTTTTGTCACATTTTGTAACAAATTTGTAATTTAATTGTATAATTTGTGTAATTGTATTTCCATTAAATTAAGAATATAATTGGGTTATACTATTTTTAGGAGGGAAAAAAATGAAAGGTTCACAAAAAAAATCAAACAAAAAATATCTTATTCTTTTGTTAATTGTTTTTCTTTTAGCACTAGCAATTGGTTATGCTGCATTTTCTGATACATTAACAATTTCTGGTACAGCAAATGCAAAAGGTACTTTTGATCTAGAATTCCAAAATGCTACTGTTGATAAAACTGTTGGTTGTGATGAAACAGCAACAAAAGCAACAATCTCATCAGATAAAGATACTTTAACTGTAGCAGTTAAAGATTTAGCTTATCCTGGAGCTGGAGCTCAATTTAGTGTTGATATTGCTAACGTAGGTACAATACCTGCTAAAGTTTTAAGTGTAACACCAAAAAACATAACAGGATCTACAAATATCAAAATATCTGGATTAGATGCTATAACAACAGCTCACCCAACAATAGATGCTAATGGTGTTTGTAAATTAACATTTACAGTTGAATGGGACAGTGATTCAACTGGAGAATTAACAGAAGAAGAGAAAACTGGTATAGAATTTGAATTACAAATTGAATATACTCAAGACACAACAGATGTATTAAATGGAACTCCATCACATACAGATGCTTAAATTTTATCATAAAGGAGTAAAATATATTTTACTCCTTTATGCTTTATTATAATTTTAAGAGGATTAATATGCAAAAATCAAAATTTACAACAATACTAATCATTTCTATTATTTTTATATATGTAATAATTTCTAAACTTTATTTAATAACACTAGGAAGCATATATACATTCATAATAAATCCTATATTTTTTATTAGTATTGCATTGTTTTTAAAATTTTCCATTGTACCTCCATATAGTACAAATAAATTCAAAAAAGATATAATTCAATATGTTCTAATAACAATATTACTATATTCTCTATTATATTTATTATCTGGCTTATTAGTTAGTTTTGGAAAAAATCCTTACTCCTCAACATTAAGAGGAGTTGTAATAAATTTATATGCAACCGGATTAATTATTATTTGTAGAGAATATATAAGATACAAATTAATAACAAATGTATATAATAATGATAAAAAACTAATATTTATTCTTTTAGTAATAGTATTTAGTTTATTAGATTTTAATATTTTCACATTATTTTCTAATGCTAATTTATATTATATATTTAAACAAATATTTTATATACTAGTACCTAGTATAATAAAAAACATTCTATTTACGTATTTAGCTATGTATACAGATCATATACCTGCAATAATTTATGAACTGGTATTTTATTTAATATTATGGATATCTCCAGTTTTACCCAATTCTCCTTGGGTACTCGAATCAATATTAAATACAACCTTTCCATTAATATTGCTTCTATATTCAAAATATACAATTCAAAAAAAAGATAGATTTCATTTAAATACAATTTCTAAACCAATAAATCCATCTGGACTAATTCCTTTTGCAATTGCATTAGTATTATTAATTTGGTTTGCATTAGGTATATTCCCTATAAAACCTGTTGGAATTGCAACTGCAAGTATGTATCCAGAATTAAGAGTTGGAGATTTAGCAATAATAGAAAAATGTACAGCAAATGATGTAAAAATTCATGATATCATAGAATATCAAATGGATGGATATACTGTAATACATAGAATAACTAATATATATCAAGAAAAAGGAGAATTTTTCTTTGTTACAAAAGGTGATAATAACGAGTTAGAAGATAAACTACCTGTTAGAGAAGATCAATTAATTGGTAAAGCATTATTCAAAATACCATATTTAGCATTACCAACAATTTGGCTTCATAGTTTTGCAAATCAAGCCCAAATAGATGTTGAAACAGGAAAATAGGAGATAAAATAAAATGAGTAGAAGGAGTAAAAAAAATAAAAGAAACTTAAAAAAACTAAAATTAAGAAACTCTACAAGAGTTTTTTTAGTGGTGCTTTCTTTAATTATTTTTGCTATTTCTTCTGCTAATTTTCTTAAATCTTTATCAAAAAAAGATATAACAAACACAGAAGAAAAAATTTACACATACAAAAACGAATATAAATCAGATTATACTGTTAATATAAAAAACAATCAATTTATAACAGATTCTACACTTCCTTCTGGTCAAACTTATGTATCTGATTTAGTAAATTCTTTGGATATGAATATAAATTATACATATACAGCATCTGAGAAAACCAATATGAAATATAATTATAAAATAGATGCAGTAATAGCAGGAAGTTATACCGATAATGGTCAATCTTATGTTGTATTAAATAAAACATATAACTTAAAAACTTCTGATGAAATCGAAACAAATGGTGACATAAAAATAGATGAAAATATAAATATAAATTATGATAAATATCACCAAGAAGTAAAAAACTTTAAGCAATCAATGGGAATGGCTCTCGACTCTTACTTGTATATTAAATTAACTGTAAATACAGCTACAACAGTAAATCATCAAGAAGTAAAAAATGAATATGTTTCAAATTTTTCTGTAACCATAGGCAATAAAATTGCAAAAATTGACTCTACTTCACCAGACACAAAACTAGGTTCTTTAAAACAAGAAAATACAGTTAAAACAAGTTCATTGGATATTACTAAATTAGTAATTAGTTTGGTAATAATACTAATTTCTTTATATACAATTTATTATATAGCATTTAAAACAAAAAAATATAACACCATAAGAAATGAATTTAAACTAGAATTAAATCGAATCTTAAAATCATGTCAAGACAGAATTGTAATTGTTAAAAATAAAATTGAAACAGATGACGAAACAATTATTGATGTTAATGATTTTGGAGAACTTATAAAATTATCCGAAGAATTATATAAACCAATTTTATGTTGGATATCTGATGATTTAAATAATCAACAAGCTTGGTTTAGTGTAATTAGTAATAAAATAAGATATAGATTTATATTAAAAAAATAAAAGGTTACAAAAAATAAGTAACCTTTTAAATTTAGATAGAGGTATTTATGTTTAAGAAGTATAAAATTAAAAAAAGAAAAAAAATAATAAATCCTTATTTAATATTTGTTATATTTGCTATTTCATTATTATTTGTGTCATATGGTTATTCATATTTATCAGA
Source organism: uncultured Clostridia bacterium (assembly GCA_934133175.1). Taxonomy (GTDB): domain Bacteria; phylum Bacillota; class Clostridia; order TANB77; family CAG-508; genus CAG-269. Next base: position 5,732 of record CAKPAX010000010.1, read on the forward strand.
TAACATGACAATAACAGGTAAAGCAAATATTTTAAGCAATAAGCGGTGATGAAGATATAGAATACGGTCAAAGTACATATAAATGGAAATCCGCATATAATTGGCAAAACGGCGATGGTAGCTATGTTTATGCACTGCAAATAGATATTACAAATTTGGATGAAGATTATAAAGCTGATAAAGGAATAGTAATTTCTTTTGACGTTCCAGATGGATGTATAATTGACGACTCAACTAATATAAATATATGGCAAGCCGAATCTTTTTCACTTGTTGGAAACAAATTAACTATAAATTTTAAAGCAGATTCATCATGGTTACCACTTGGGGAAACATTAACTTTATATCCTCATTTATATTTTTCAAAAGAACTAACACCTACAATTACTAATTTAACTTTTGCAGGCAAAAGAGCTACATTAGTTGATGAATAAATTAATAACAGATACTTTTAGTATCTGTTATTTTACTTCTCTCATTTGTTTTATCATTAAATCACCAAATACAGCATACCCTTCTTGTGGATTATTTAACAAAACATGAGTTACTGCTCCTATAAACTTTCCATTTTGAATTATTGGACTCCCACTCATCCCTTGTATTATTCCACCTGTTTTATTTAAAAGTTCTTTATCTGTAACTTTTATTAACATACTTTTATTATCATAACTATTATTTACAAATATTTTTTCTATCTCTATTTCATATTCTTTTACACTTTGATTATCCAAATTGCATAATATTTTAGCTTTTCCATTCTTTATTTCTTCTCTATATGCTACTTCCATCTCTTTACTTGTATCAATACTTATACTAGATGTATTTTTTAATTTTCCATATATTCCAAATGGAGTATTTTTATATATTCGACCAATATTTTGACTATTTTCTATAGCTCCTTGAATTTTACCTGCCTTTCCTTTTTCTCCTTTTATAACATTCACAATTTTTGTTGTTACAAATTCTCCTGATGCAATATCTATTAATTTATCTGTATCAATATCTGTTATTCCATGGCCTAATGCTCCAAACATTTGAGTTGATGGTTCATAAAAAGTCACAGTTCCAACTCCTGCAGCACTATCCCTTACCCATAACCCTAATTTATACTCATTTTCTTCTGTTTTAGTTGGGGTCATATTACATTTTTCTGTTTTTCCATCTCTTACAAATTCTATGCACAATTCTTTTCCAGCAGATTTATTAACTGTATTAATTAAATCAGTTGTACAAGTAATTGCTGTATTATCTATTTCTACAATCATATCCCCCTCTTCTATTCCAGAATTTTCGTACGGTTTATATTTATTATTATCCACTCCTTCTATTTCTGACATTCCAACCACTAATACACCACTTGTATATAATTTTACTCCGGCTAAATTACCTAAAGGAATTACCTTTGTTTTTGGAATAACACTTACATTAACATCTTTTATAAAAAACTTTTTAAATAAATTTACACTTAATTTTGTATTACCAATTTGATCTATACTTTTATTATTTACATTACTAGAAGTTAAAACTGTTTCATAATTATCTTTTGCTTTTAAATCTATTCCCAGTATTGTATTAATCTTTAAATTTTCGCCTTCAAATACAACCAAATTGTCCGGAATATAACTAATTATTAATGTATAAACATATATAATAAGAAGTATACTAATTAACAATATTCTTTTTATAATTTTCACTTTGTCTTCCACCTTTATTTAATTCTTTTCTTATTATTCCATTTATACATATATTTTTATACAAAAAAAGCTGATTTTTATCAGCTTTTTTTGTATACTAAATTTATTAATTAGTATTAAAATTTATATAATTATCATAATTTACTCTATACATACTATAACGTTCTCTTCCAAGTGCTGTATAATATGCTTTTAATAAATTTGAATTTTTATTCTTTTCATTCCATGTATTGTTGTGTATATTATTATAAAATTCTGAGTCAACATTTGTTTGAGTAATAATACTACTATATGAACCTAATTCATTATGTGGATACGCATATGCACTTTGTTGATTATTTAAAGTAAACATTTTCTTCTCAAAGTCCACATTAAAATATCCTATTAATCCACTTTGGTTATTTAATCCTATTTCACTAGGTCTATGATAATATTTATTATTATCAATCATATATATAGCTTCTTCCGCAACAAATTCTTGTGTCTTATTATTATTTACAACTGCATATCCATTATAAATTTTTCCACCTATAGACAAACCTTGTAAAAAACTTATACACGATACATTATTTATCAAACTATACCAATCTTCTTCTGATAAATTAGGCATTTGAAATTCATTTGAACTACTTGAATAATTATTAAAATTAGAAATTGCAGTTGCTAAATTTTTTTGTATAGAATATCTTATTACAGCTGTTCTATGCTCATTAAAATTTGAATTTGAATCTTCAATACTAGTATTATTATCAAATACTTTTGTATTACCTGATAAACCATTAACAGAATTTCCACCTTTATCTTTAATTGCATCTCCATTTTCATCTACTGCATTTCCAAAAGTAAGTTTACTTAAAACACTATCTCCTCTAACCCAATTAGTAAATTCTTTAGCTTTTTTATAATAATTAATTGCACTATTATTTTTTTCTATTTTGTTTTTATAACTAGCAACATCATTTATATAAACTCTTTTACCATTAACTATAGAAAATACTTTATTACCCGTCAAATAATATTTAACTCCATTTTCCTGAATATAATTTAAATTCTCTGTCTTTCCATTTTCGGGATTAATAACATTTTCACTTAATTTCTCAGAAGTAGATATAGTCACTCCTCTATATGTATTATTTCCTATATTATCTAATAAATATCCAGATTTATTAACACTATTCCCATGTATTTTTCCTTGAATTGTTATATAACTATCTAATGTATATGTAATTACAAAATCACTATCATTCCCCATTTTATATCTACATGAATAATACACATATGGCTTTAAACCTTGAATAAATTCATTTTTCTTTGGAGACGAACTGTCTTGATTAACATTTATTCCTTCAGTATAATTCTTATATGGTGAATAAATATAATAACCATCATACAATGTATATACAATTGCTGGAACATATTCTTTTATTGTGTCTGCTTTATATTCATTTAATCCAAAATTATTTGCAATTGAATTAAAAAAGGAATTTACAGATGCTTCTATATCTCTAATTTTAGACGCAGAGATATCAGATGAAGAATTTGCCAATGTATTTAGTTGAAATGTTTTTATTGCTTCATGTGTAGAATCAATTAAACTCGAATCATATTTAGATTGTAAATTTAAAGTCGTAATTTGGTTTTGTGTATATACTGATAAAACTAAAGCAATTGGTACCATTATTACAACAAAAATAACAGCTAAAGTTTGTATTTTCATATTTATATAACCTTTCCCTTTTGTAAAATATAATCAAATAGCTTGTAATTTAATTACAAGCTATCTAAAATTATTTTGTTATTATTTAATTATTTACCGTTTACTGTAACTAATCCAGAAGCTTCTGCAGATATTTGATAAGAATCATTTCCTGTTACTTTATATAAAAAGTTTTTTAATTGTTGTGAAATTGTTGTATTAGTATTTTTTACACTAACAGAAATTCTATCTCCTTCTTTTAATGTTAAAGTTCCATTTTTCATAGCATCTAAAACTTGTGTTGTGTACATTGTGTAATATTGGTTTTCCCCAATTTTATCTAAAGCTACACTTGATGCTTTTTTTCCTAAGTTTTCATCTAATATTTGAACTTTTAATTCTACATCATAAGAATTTCCTGTTGCTGATATTTGTTCAACTAATTTTGAATAATTTTCTTCTGTTAATTTACCTGTTTTCTTTACATTATCTACAAACTCTGATGTTATTGTTTGTACTGATAAATTTGCAACATCATCACTTCTATCTGATAATGTCATTAGTGGAAAGACAAACATTAATATTGCTGCTAAAAATATTGCAATTATTGTTATAGTAGTATCTCCCATATTTATTACCTCCTCTTAAGATGTAAAATCAACATCCTTTTTTATTTATACCATTCTGCCTTTGTTATATATGTTATAACTCTTTTTTCTGTTTTGTTAACTTCTGAAATTTCATCATCATTTGAATTGGGTTCTCCATTATTAACATCTTCGATATAATATACCCCTAATTCTTCTTTGAATTTCGTCTTTTTTATTATATCATAAAAGCCGTTTACTTGCAAGTTTTCAAAATTATTATTAAAACTTGTAACGTTTTTTAATCCTCCATATAATACTTTATCTATAAATAATGTGGCTTTTTCTTGATTAGCAATAGATTCTTTTTCCAAATTTATTTCATTTGTTTCCACCATTTTTCCATTTACTTTTCTTTTATAAATATTTAATGGATTAGTTGTTCCATTTTCTTCTTTATAAAATCTTACAATATAATTTTCTTTATATGCTCTGTACAATGCTGGTACTATTGTTTCTACTCCTACTGTTCTAATTTCCATTGCTTTTCCCTCTGAATTAAGAGTAGAACTAATATATTTATAATCAAAATCTCTGTCTGTTCTGTCTACAATTGCTTGCGTTGTTTGCCTTGCTAAAGAAAAAGATGATATCCCTATAGACAATGCAACAACAAAAACTAGTACAGCAAAAGCCATAAATAGTGCTTCACTTGCATTTTCCATATCGTATCATCTCCAATCTTAGTTTGTATTATTTTGTGTTTAATTTTCTATTATTTTTATTTTACTTACAAGTCCTCCACTTGTTTTTAATGATATTGATACATCGTAAGTTGATCCTGTTTTTATAGTATCATCTAAGCTTTTAACAGCTTTAGGATTTCCTTTATCTGGGTCTAAAGAAATTGTCTTTGAAGCATCTCCTTGATATGTAGAATTACTTGTTTTTATTTTATTAATTAGTGCTTTTACATTTGCCCCTCTAATATTCTTACCTACATATGATTCAAATGGTTCATTAAATTGTGTAACTTCTAATTCACTCATTGAATTATTATTTATTACTCCCGCAGCTTGTTGATATATTATTACACCAAGTGAAATAATTAAAATTGAAATTAATATAGCTCCTGCTATAATCAATGCCTTACTTGCATTTTCCATATTATATCATCTCCAATCTTATTTATTTGCAGTTACATTTATAACACTTACAAGTCCTCCACTTGTTTTTAATGATATTGATACATCATATGTTTTACCTGTTTCTGCCTTGACAACCTTATATTTTGTTCCATCTGCATCAGTTGTTTTTTTAGGTGTTACCGTTACATCTCCTGTGATTGTGACCATTTTAGAATCATCACCTTGATAAGTTGAATTACTTGAAGTTACTTTACTTATCAATGCATTTACATTTGCCCCTCTAACATTTTTACCAACATATGCTTCAAATGGTTCATTAAATTGTGTGACTTCTAATTCACTCATTGAATTATTATTAATTACTCCTGCAGCTTGTTGATATATTATTACACCAAGTGAAATAATTAAAATTGAAATTAATATAGCTCCTGCTATAATCAATGCCTTACTTGCATTTTCCATATTATATCATCTCCAATCTTATTTAGTAGTTGTAGTTTTATTTTCATTTATTCTTATCGTACTTATAAGTCCTCCACTTGTTGTACCACTTATAGATACATCATAAGTTGAGCCAGCACTTATAGAAGCATCTAATGATTTTACACTTCCACTTTGGTCTAATTTTATTGTTTTTGAATCATCTCCTTGATATGTTGAATTACTTGCATTTATTTTACTAATTAATGCCTTTACATTTGCACCTCTAACATTCTTACCTACATATGATTCAAAAGGTTCATTAAATTGTGTAACTTCTAATTCACTCATTGAATTATTATTAACTACGCCTGCAGCTTGTTGGTATATTATTACACCAAGTGAAATAATTAAAATTGAAATTAATATAGCTCCTGCTATAATCAATGCCTTACTTGCATTTTCCATAAAATTTTCCTCCTTTGTTTTTTTATTATATTTTTTCGATAGTAATCTATCTAAATTTAATAACTTTATTTATTCTAAAACTTGCTCAAAATATACTTTTTTTACTCTTTTTGTAATATCATGGTATTCCAAATTTGTACACTTAAATTTTATGCTACCAAAATTTTGTACAAATTTATCTATGCCACCACTATATATAGTTTCCATATCATATGTTGTTTCATTATCTAATATATATATTTGTATATTTATTGAATTTTCATTATTTTCTATATATTTTCCATTTTCATCTTTTGAAACATTAAATTTTATATTATTATCTACCGCTTTATTTATTAATGTAGCTACTTCTGTGCCTAAAATTTCTTTTTGATTATAATACTCAAATGTAAAATTATCTTCTTTTATGTTATTCAATGTCGCCTTATAGTTTATATATGCCATAGCAACTACTATGACTATCACTATAACAACAATTAAAAAATATATTATTTTCTTCATTTTTTTCCTTTACAATCTTAACATATGTTATATTTGATTTCAATAAAAACTTATAAATTTATTAATTAGTCTTAATTTTAATTTCATATACCCTTCCAGTAACATTACTAATATTAATATTTGTACATGTATAAAATTTTTCATTATTTATAAAATTTTGAATTTTTCCGGTTTGCTCTTCAATTGAAATATCATCTATTTCCTTATTATCCAACTTAACACAAACATATAAAGTTCCTGATTTTCCACTATTAGTAGAATCTAATCCATAATACTTATTATTTTCACTTGCAAAATTAGCAAGTTCTAATATTTCATAAATTGTCACATCTTTTCTTCCTTGATATGCTACAAATTGTGAATTAAATTTATTTAAAGCATTTATTTCATTTTCTTTTTGTATTTGAGCCGCGGAATTTCCAAAGCTAGTAAATAAATAGACTCCTAAAGATAAAACTAATACTCCTATTAAAATCCCTGCTGCCATTATTAATGCTTTTGATGCATTCTCCATATGTTTTTCTCCTTATTTTTATTTAAATTTACCTGTAAATTTAAATTTCATTCCTATTATTCTTCCTGTATTCTTATTGTAAGTTGGACTACCATTTATTTTAAATATTCCTCTTTTAAATTGAACAATTTCATAATATTTTAATATACTATCTTTTATTTTCGTTGAATTTATAGTATTATAAGTTACCGTTTTTCCTGTACATTTTTGATAAAATTGTATTGCATCTCTTTCATTATCACTATTACCTTTACCATACAACGTTGATATTCCTGATGATAATGCTTGTAATTGTTTTTCTGTAAGTCCTGTATCTTTCATAGCATTACTAACCGTATTATTAATATTTGTTCCAAGTGTATTTGAAGTTTCTCCAACAGTAATCTTTGACCCACTAAATACTCTTAAACTATTATCATATGAAAATGTATTCTGTTTATTATTTAAATCAATTTCTATCGACATTGGTTCATATCCAATGTCTACACCAGTGTCATTTATTCCTTTTGTGGATTTTCTTCTATTGTAATCAACTACTTTATTTAATAATGTGTATATTTCTGTTCCCAAAAGTTCATCTTTATTATAAGCTTCAAATTCCATATTAAATTTTGCAACTTGTTCACTTGCTTTAGCTTTATTAGCTGTACTCTGAAATATTCCTATTCCATTGAACATCATAATTAATAAAGAAATAACTACTAATGCAATTAACATTCCTGCTGCTATTAATAAAGCTTTTGATGCATTTTCCATATACTATTCTCCTTTTTATTTTGCTGTTAATGCAGTAAATGTTCCTGACATACTTGTCATACCAACAAATACTAATGGTATTATTAAATAACCAACAAATAAACATACCATTGGTGCAAATCCGATTACTTTTCCTATCATACCTTTTTTCTTTATTAGTCTTTCATTTGATTCTTTACGTCTAGCCTGATAATAATCTCTTTCTGTATCCAATTCATCAAATGCATCTTGAATTGGTATTTTTTCTACTGCTGCCTGTAAACTTTCTATTATACGTATAAATGGTTGATATGTTGTATCATTTTTTAATTCTTCCAATGCTTCCCATGCACCAGCTTCATAATTGTTAACACATTTGCTTATTGGCTCTCTAAATATATTTGAATATCTCTCTAACCATTCTAATATTATTTCAACATTAACCCTCTCTATTCTCATAAGCATAAGTATTATTGTTTGGAATTGCATTACCTCATCTTCCATTTCTAGTTGCCTCATTTTCATTTGGAATTTTAACAACCATATTGGAGCCATATATGCAATTATTGAAAATACAAATGCTAATAATAACTCAAACCATTTCATATTTTCACTATTAACTATTTTTAACTTTTTAAAAACTCTGGCTGATGCTGTTTCTAATTCTTTATCTGATGCATCTGTATAATATTTAGAACGTTGCATTGCACGCGAAATATCTTGTTCTGTTGTTTCTAATTTTCCTTTAAACATATCTAGGAAATAATTATCTTGTTCTGTTAGTTCATTGGCTGCTTTTAAATCCTTAGCCGACAATGATCCCATTACATTATAATCTGTTGTTGGTTCTTCATAAACATAATCTATTGCTATTTTATGTAATTGTGCCATAAGTACAACAGACACCATACATGTTACTATTGCAAGTGTTATTCTATTTACATACAGCCATTCCATTTTTAATTTGGATGCTGAATCTTTTAATAATTTTTGTACTACTCTATAATCTTTTGTTCCTTTTTTAGGAATAAATAAATCTACAATTTTTTTAATTATTGGTTTTTTGTACAACTTTGCTTGCCAAGGATTTTCTGGTCTTGTATCTATTGTTGTTGAACCATTATCTTTTAATTTTCTTGTTAACATATATGATACAAATGTTAATATAAGTATTAATATTTGTACAATCATGCCAGATTTTCCATAATAGAAACTTTGTGTAAAACTAAAATTAGAAACTGCCCAATTTTTTAGTGGCTCTAATAATAGTATTGGTACTATGGAAATTATTGATAAACTTTGAAAAACATAATCTAGTTTATCTCTTTTTAATATTTCTAATTGCATCTCTTGCGTTATGTTATTAACGTTTTTTAAGTATAAAGATGCTCCATCCATTTTTCTGTCACCAAATTCTTTTGTTAAATATGATACACCTGCAAATTCCTTTAAGAAACTATTTGGTGCAACATCATAGTATTTTTCTAATTCTCCTTCTGGATCATTTGAAATTAACACCTCATAAATTTTTTCACCCTGTCTTGATACATCCATTTCATCATCTTGTGAAACTTGATATATTGCTTCTTCTACCATGTTAAATTCATGATATGCATGTCTTATTTCTGAAAAAAAGTCTATTTGTTGTTTTAATAAATTATTATCTTTTTTATCTACTAAACCATCTATATAAGTATCTATCATAAATAATTCAAATATTAATAATATTGACATTACTAATGTATTTGTATGTGTTAATATTATTGTTAGTAAAACTAATGGTATTAATACAGCTAATGTTTTTGTTAATATTTTTGCAGAATCTCTTCTTGTAGCATATTCATCATCTACATTTATTATTTCTAATCTTCTCCTAAGTTTTAATACATATCTTTTTAAAACAGGTATTTTTGTATATGTTAAATACAATTTTTGAAATAATACTTCTGAAGAGTATTTATTTGATTTTGTTCCTTTTTGTAATTGGACTATTTCTTTATAATCTGAACCTTGCATTTTTTTACGTAATATAAAATATGTAACAACTATTATAGCAAATAATCCTACTGTTCCACCCATTATATATAACATTAGTTGTGTTGTGTCCACTAATAACACCTCCCTATTTGTAATTATTATTCTGCCTTAGGTTTTCTTCCTCTTTTTTTTGTAACCGTTTCTGTAGAATCTGCTCCTACTGCAACTTTAGTTTGATCTCCCCAAAATTTGTTTACAAATCTATCAAAATCTTCTACATCGCTTTCATCCATATTATTTCTCATTTCTATTAAGTTTTTATCAGAAATTTTATTTGTTATTACATATTCTCCATTTACATATTCCATTATATTTCTATATGTATATAATTTTTTATCTGTTGTTTTTGAAAAATAATGTGTTGCATTGTCAAAAAATTTATCAAATTTTCCTTCCAAAGTTTTTTCATTTCTATGATCAAATGTATATTCATTTTTTTGTTCTATTGGTATACATTCTGTGACTCTTTCTATATATCTTCTTCCTCTAAAGTCTTTAACTAAATGTATATCAAAGTTTAATACTTGTACAACTTGCTCTTCTGCTGTTTTTTCATCATTGAATACTCCAGCTCTTAACATTGAGTTACGTAATGCAGTAACTAAGTCTGGGAACGTCTTAGCATGGTGAGTAAATAATGTGAATTTTGATGCAACTTGGGCTGATTGTATCATCCAAGAAGCAACTGGGTCTGTTGCAACCTCACCTATGATGTTAACAGAACCATCTGTTTTCTTTTGAACGTCCAAACAATCTTGTCCTGAAACTGTTTCTGTTTCACGCATTGATAAAATATTTCTTGTTGGATATATTTTTCTTAAGTGCAACTCGAAAGCAGTTTCTGTAATACGTAAGTTCATTGTTTCATATATATTTTCTATCATCGCCATAAGCATTGTTGTTTTACCACAACCTTGCTCACCAGTAAGTGATATAATTCTTGCTCCTTTTACTAAGAATTTTAATAAATTTATCGCATCTTCTTTTCCTGGGAACAATACTATTTGTTCTAGTGTAGCACGTTTAACGTCAAATTTTCTTACGAAAAATGCCCATGTTTCTGACATACTTGGTCTTACAACAACAACACGAGAACCATCTTTCATTTCATTTATTTTATAACCATTTGTATCTGATAATTGTCCTGGATTGTTATATTTATAAATATTTTGACATACTCTTTTTAATTCAGCTTCTGTTCCAAATGATAAAAATGCTAAACGAATTGATTTACCTTGGAACATTATCCAAATACTATCACAAGCTCTTGGAACTTTGTGTTCTGTTATTTGTTCTAAATAATCTCCATCTGTTGTTTGAGCTACTTGGCTTAAAAATGATTCTGGAAGTCCAGATACACCACCTGAAACACCATCTATGTTCATATCTCTTATTTCATCTATACTACTATAGCCTTTGTAATGTTGATATATTCTTTGTACCAATATAGCCAATTTGTCTTGGAATGATAAAACCATATTTTCTGTTTCATATATTTCATCAATTTCTTCTGATGTTATAACATATGAAGGCTTTGTTTCTCCTTCAACATATTTTAATGCAGCCAAATTATATTTTTTTATCATTTCTGTTAACGCTTCATAACCAAATTCTTTTTTATACATATGTATTAATATGTCAAATTTGTCTTGAGATGTTAAAAGTGATGGTATATCAAAAGGAATTGCCTTTGATATATTAACTTCATCTAATCCATATTCTTGTTCTAATAAATCTGATATAAGTTCTTTTACATATTTTTTGTCATTTACGTCTCCATATGTACATCCTTTTAATGCTTTTTTCAATTCATATTTTTTATTTTTTCTTCTTTTTAATTCTTCTTCTGAAAGACCTATATCATATAAATTTACTTTTGTTATTTCATCTAATCTCTTTTTTACAAATTGTGTCATATTTTCTAATGTGTATGTTTGATCATCTACTTCAACAGTTTCTTCAACTGGTGCTTCTTTTTTACCTTTTATATATTTCATTACTACAAATATAGCCAAAACTATAATTATTAACATTAATACAATATTAGTTATTGTCATTTATTTTAGCCTCCTATCTTCTTTGTTGTAATACTTGTAACCTATATAAAATATTTTCAGATACCCTACTAACTTCACTTATAAAAAATGCATTTCTATCTTCACTATCAATTTTTCTAAACTTTAAAAACATATCTGCAACTCTTGCTTCTTCACATGCTTCGAAAAATTGTGTATTATATGGAAGTGTTAATACTTGATTTCTTTCTCCTAAATATCTTGATATATTTTTTGAAGTATATTTTGAATATTTATCAAATCTTCCTATTAGTAATAAAACTTTTGGATCTTTAAATAATGGATTTCTTTCTTTTATTTCCACAAAATTATTTAATGCTTTTAATCTTTGAGATAATGTTACTACCAATATATCTGAAACCCTAATTATTTCATCTTGTATGCTTTTTGCCATACTTGTATTTAAATCTACAAATACTAAATCATAATATTTGTTTGCTAATTCTATTATTGTTTGATAACTTTCTGATACTTTGTCATAGCTTTCTCTTTGTCCATCAAATCCTAATAAAATTTCTAATCTATCTTTAAATACAATTTTTGTATAATCTGTTATTATATCTGGTGTAACTCTATTACTTTTTACAACTCTATCTAATCCTTCTATTCCACTCTTTAAAGCAATTGTATTAGTATTTGGTCCAAATAATCCTAAATTCTTTTTTACTTTTTTTTCATCTTCAAAAAAACAATTTCTTAAAGTATCATCATTAAAACTTGTTGACAGTATTAATATTTTTTTATTATGTTCTATTGCCATTTGTGTAGCAACAGCCACTATAGCTGATGTTTTTCCAACATGTTCTTTATTATTACCCCAAAATGTAATAATTGCCATATTTTTTATGCTCCTTTTTCTATATTTTTAATAGTTTTTCTTATGTCAGGTGATTTAAATTCTTTTGTTATACCTTCACATAGATACATTAAGTTTTCTTTATAAGCTGCACTTAATTTTTTTAATTTAATTTTTTCTACTCTTTGATTTTCTGCTATCGTATTCCAATCATCTACTGTAATTGGAAAATATATTTTAAAATCATCCCAAATAATTTTATAATTTCTAGCCAAATAGTCTAAATATTGTTCTTCTTCTTGTAACATATTTCTAGAAAATAATACTTTAGTCATTTTTATAGGTTCTTGTATAAAACTTAAAGTTTCTAATCCTTTTTTTAAATCATATACGTCAAAAGATGTTACAAAATAATTTTTATCTGCTTCTTTTAAATTAAAATTTTGAAACATTACAGGACTATCCAAATCTATAAAAACATAATCATACAAATTTTGTATTTTTCTATCTCCAAGATATTGTTCTATTGTTTGAAAGTCCTTAAATCCCACCGCAACATCTATCCCTTCGAATTCTATCATATACATAATTGTTGGATTTATTGAAGGTACTATATATCTAGCTTTTTGTTTATGTGTTGCATCTATAACAAGAATTCTCTTTTTTAATTCTGTTAAAATTTTTGCTACATATAAAATACAATCTATTTTATCATAAGCTCCTATAAAACCTATCTTTTGCATATTTTTCTCCTTTTCTAGTTTTAAGGGCATAATTTTATGCCCTTATTGTAATTAATTAGATAAACCTTCTAAATATTGTTTTCTTGATTCTTTTGAATTTGTTATACTTTCTGTCATTCCTTGTTCTGCATTTGTTTGTGCTTGATCTCCAGCACCACTTATTGCACTATTTATGTAATTATTTCTTAATTCTGATAAATTATTTTTACTATATCTTTCATTTAATGCAGCCATTGCTTCTTTTAATATGTTAGGATCATTAACTAATAGTTTTGAAACTTCTGCATTTACAGGATATGTTGGTGTTGCTGCTGTTTGTGTTCCTGGCTCTGCATATTTTACTGCTTCTAACTTAGATCCATTTATTTTAAATGCATCATATATTGCATTTGACATTGCTAATATTTCGTCTTCACTTAATGTCATTCTAATTGTATCTGTCGAAAGTGTTCCTCCTACATCTGGTATTTCTACTTTCTTTTTAGAAACAACTATATAGCTTTGTCCTGATGGTAATGATAATCTTATATCTACATAGTCTCCTTCTTCTAAGTTTATTGGTAAAACTATTGTATTATATTCTTGTGTTCTTGTATCATTATTTATTTTACTATCTGGAGTTGTAACTAAGTCTGATGTAATTATAGTGTTTGCCTTTAAATCTGTTTTTGCTATAACTTCTTCTCCACCTATACTTACTGCATTGCTAGGAATAATTTTATTGCTTACATTTTCAACTTGTTTTAACATAGATGAATCTATAGTTTCTCCTGATTTTACATCTTGTCCTAAAACATATACTGTTTTACTTGCTAATTTCTCAGCTTGTTGTTGTTTCTTTATATTCATTAATTGCATTACCAAAAATGCTATTATTGCTCCTGTTAATAATAATGTTAATACCATTCCTAATAGAAATGAATTTCTTGCTTTTCTTTGCATTGGATTTGTTGCCATGACAAATTCCTCCCTTAAACTATAATTTATTCAATTTTTTTACAAAATATTTATCTATTTTATTTTAACTCAAACCAATTTTAAAATCAATAAATATACCATCTGTAATTAAAAATTCATATTGTTGTAATATTATTGTAATATTATTTTTTTACAAAATTTTTCCAGTTTATTTTTTGCACTTTTTGTGAATTATATTATTAGAAAAAGCAATAGTTTTTTCTATAAAATGTTATATATAGCAGGAGGTGAAAAAACAATGGCAAATACAAGTAACAAAAAATTAGTTCCAGAAGCTATGTCTGCATTAGACAAATTCAAATATGAAGTTGCTTCAGAAGTTGGTGTTAATTTAAAAGACGGATATAATGGTGACATTTCAGCTAAAGATGCTGGTAAAATAGGTGGACAAATGGTTAAAAAGATGATTGAACAAGCTGAAAGAAACATGAAATAGTTTTTACTATTATAGTTTTATAGTGAATTTCTATTTATATTTTATTTAGATTTTAACTATTGGCAGAAAGTTAAATTTTGTTTTTATATATTTTTATAAATACATAAAGGCAGGATTTGATTTCCTGCCTTTTTTATATATTAAAAATCTCATAATTCTTCGTATTTTTTGTTTTATGCTTCTGGTTCTACTAAACCATAATTTTTTCCATCTTTTAATTTATGTATTACATTAACCTTACCAGTTTCAACATTTATAAACACTAAAAAGTTATGTGTTGGTACTTCTTGTAGTTTCAATTTAGCATCTTCTGGTAACATTGGTTTAATTTCATAATATGATGTTTTTATAATTTCATTTTCAATTTCTTTGTTTTCATCATAAATTGTTTCCATTGATTTTAAAGATGAATCTTTCATCATTTTTTCTTTTATTGTTTTTGTTTTTCTTATTTGACCTTCAAGTATATCAATATCTTTATCTATAGAAGCATATAAATCTTTATCTTCTGTAACAGCTCTATATCTTTCTCCATTAGCTATAATTGAAATTTCAGCTATTTGTTCTGTTTTTTCTGTTCTTAAAGTTACTTCTGCATCTGCTTCTTCAAAATATTTATCTATTCTGTCTAACTTTTTTTCTACATAATCATTTATTGCTTCTGTTATCTTTAGTTCCTTTCCTGTTATTTTTATTTTCATAAAAATCGCTCCCTTCATCTTTTTTGTTTTTATTTTTATGTTATATCTTTTATTATATATATAATATTTGGAAATTTCAACACTATTTTTGACTTTTTTAAAACAATTCTTCCATTTTATACTCTTTTTCTAGTTTTTCATTAAAATATATCTTTGCAATTAACTCTAATTCTTTTAAACTTTCATCTTTTAAATTAAATGAATATATTTTTTTAGCAGGTGCTGTCAATATAAATTTAATAGCATTTTGTGTACTTTTATTTATCTCTATTGAACTTTTATCTAGCTTTCCACAACTTTGACATTTAAATCCATTATCTTTTATACTAAAATAATTAATTTTGTCAATCTCATCACAATTAACACATTTATTAATTCTTGGCGAAAAACCTAATATAGAAAGTAATCTTAATTTAAAAATACTTATTGTTAAATCCAAATCCTTATCCGTTTCAGAAATAACATATAATGTATTTAAAAACAACTGTAAAATTTTATAACAATTCTGATTTTCCTCTGTGACATCTTTAATTATCTTTGTTATATATACAGCATATTTAAGCTTGTCCAAATCAGTTCTTATATTATAAAAAACTTCTATTGGATCACATGAATTAATATTATATGTATTTGCCCCTTTGTACATTAAATATTCACCAAAACATAAAAATTGTGTGCCAGCTAAAAGAGCACTTTTGGTTCTTCTAGCCCCTTTAGCTACACACGAAATTTTACCGATACCCTGGAGTAAGCATTGTTAACATTTTATCCGAATCACCAAAATTATTCTCCGATATTATTATCCCATTTGTTTTTATATTTCCCATTTTGTTCCACCTTTTGTATATTTTCTTCTATATCTTTTATTTGTTTAAATTCTAAAAACGCATCTATATCTCCTGTTTTTTTAAAGGTATCCCATGCAATTTTTTTAATCATATCAATCACTCCCTTTAAATTTATCTTTTGTATTTTCTGTTAAAATATACATATTATATTTTAAATTTATTTACTATATTATCATTATCCTGCCAGTCTTCTTTTACTTTTACCCAAGTTTTTAAATTTACTTTTTTACCAAAATTTTCTTCCATATCTATTCTTGCCATTCTTCCAATTCTTTTTAGCATTTCTCCATTTTTGCCTATAATAATTCCTTTGTGAGAATTTCTTAAACAATATATTGTAGCTTCTATATCATATAATTCTTCGCCATTTTTGTTTTTTCTTAATTTCATTTTTTCTACTTCTATATATATTCCATGTGGTACTTCTTGATCTAATACTTTCAAAGCTTTTTCTCTTATTGTTTCTTCTGCTAATTGCCTTAAAGTTTGATCTGTATATTCTTCTATATCATAATATGCAGGACCAACGTTTAAGTGCTTTTCTATTTCATCTAAAATTATATTTCTATATTTATTGTTTAATGCTGTTATTGGTATAACTGCTTCAAAATTATATTCTTTACTATATAAATCTATTAATTTTAATAACTTTTCTCTTTTTACTAAATCTATTTTATTTATTATTAATATTGTTTTTTTATTAGCTTCTTTAATTTTTTCTAATATTCTTCTATCTCCTCTTCCTATTTCTTCACTAGTAGCCTCTATCAAAAACAATATAACATCTGCATCTAACATCATTCCAAAAGATGTTTCTATCATTGTTTCATTCAATTTTGTTTTAGGTTTATGTATTCCAGGAGTATCTATAAATATAATTTGAGAGTTTTCTCTATTTACAATTCCCCTTATTGCAGTTCTTGTAGTTTGAACTTTATTTGCTATTGCAGCCACTTTTTCTCCTACTAATAAATTTATTAATGTTGATTTTCCGACATTTGTTCTTCCTATTAATGATACAAATCCTGATTTAAATTCTTCCATTTATCTTCTCCATTTTCTTTTTTGTTTTTTATATTATACACTATTTTTTTGCTAAATTTGTAGAATTTAAGAATTTTTTTAATTTATTTTTAAAAATATTATATAAGAACAAAAGCGGACATCAATAACTTTTGTACTTATTAAAACATTTTAAAGTCCGCGTCTTTGTTCGTGCGTGAAATTTGCAAAGCAAATTTCTGTGCAATATATTTATATTATAGGAAGTTCGGAGAACTTTCCTATAATATAAAAAAAGAGAGGTTTCTAAAAATCAGAAACCCCTCCGGTCTTTTAAGACTGTTCATACCTTATCTTCGCCCTCATTGTCCCGTTGCTATTATAATATTCCACTTCGAGACCTTCCTTTTTTAAGTTTTGCACAACTTCTTCAAATGTTTTAAGTTTGTACTCTCTTCTAAAAGTTTTAATGACTTTTTCTTCTGAACTTTTTTTATAAAATAATTCATTTGAATCATTTGAAAAAAGTTCAATTGTCATTCCATTAAGTAACTCTTCTAAACTAGCTTGTAAAAAGATTTCTTCAATCTCTTTATATAAAGCCTTTCTGGACTCTTTTTTTATTTTTAAGTCCAATTTTTCCCGCAAAGTCATAAGGTAATCCCCCTTTCTTCATCTTGACCACTCTACAAACTATATGTAACATTCATATTATTTCATACTTTTTAATATAAATCAATATAAAAAGTAGAAGATATATAAAAATCATCTTCTACTTTTCTACATTTTATTCAAATGTTACATTTGCATCTTTTGGACATATATTTACCCATGTATTTCCATCATTAACTTCAAGTTCTTTTCCATTTTCATCTTTATAAACTGTCTTTTTATTTCTATCTGATTTTGTACATGTTATCTTTATCGCTTTTCCATTAGTTATATAATAACCATTATATGTACCAATATTATTTAGTCCTTGTCTTCCTTTTCCTGAACCATCATTTAAATCGTAATTTTCTATAAATTCTATTATAATATTTTTAGTTGTTACATTTTCTCCTGTTTCCCAATCTGTTTGTGTTTTATTTCTAGCAATTCTTGTATATCTTTGGGATTGTTCATCATATTTATATTTTACTGTTTGTAAATTTGAATGAGGAATTGTAACTGAACTTGCATTTATTCCATTTTCTAATTTAACTTCATCTGTTACATATTTTAATACACTTGCAGAATTTGATGTTGTTCTATATCCTTTACTTTCTGCAATTTTATAAATACTATTTATATCTGTTGCTACATTATGTGGTGCTTTTTTATCTGATACTCTTCTAAAAGCACTAGCACTTTGTTGTATTCCGTTTATATTATTTACTCCTAATTTTTCTATATCTTTCTTTCCTTGTGGACTCCATCCATAATGTGTATATATTGCATCATTTTCTAAAGCATAATCTAAGAAATAATGTCTGCAACTTCTTACTGGTCCTATTTTTTGTGCATCTGCCCCTTTAAATAATGCCATTAATCTAGTTTCTCCACCTTCAACTATTATTTCATATACCATATATGTTTTATTAAGTCCACCTTGTGGCCATGCTCCACTATGATTATCTATCATTACAGCAACTGGTCTTTCTGTTCCACTATATATTTTTATTCCTTCATTTCTTTCTTCTTTTTCTTCTTCAACATTTGATTGTTCCACAATATTTTCTGGTTGTTGTTGTTCTTTTTTATTATTACTTGAAATTTTTACAGCTAAAACAATTCCTGCAACTAAAATTATAATTGCTAAAACAGATACTATAATTTTAGTTTTATTTTTGACAAAAAACTCCTTATTCATAAATATTACCCCCTTTTAATATTCAACTTGTCTAAAACGTTTTCTTCTTTAGGTCTCATTACCAACTTGTCCTCTTCTTTAATATGATCATATCCCATAAGGTGATAAAAACCATGAACTAGCATGTATGAAAATTCTCTTTCAAAACTATGTCCATATTCTTCTGCTTGTTCTTCAACTCTTTTTATCGATATAACAATATCTCCTAAAACATCTTCATGCTTGAAATCTTTATTTTTTATCATTTCGTCTAATTCCTGTTTTTCAAACATAGGAAAGGAAAGTACATCTGTTTCTCTATCTATATTTCTAAATTCATTATTTATTTTTCTAATATTTTCTGGATTTGTTAAAGTTATACTTATATATAATTTAGAGTCAAGTAATCCTTCTTCTTTAAAGCATTGTTCTACAACTCTTTTTATTATTTTTTCATACTCTTTATTTTCTTCAATATCTTTATATTCTAATTGATACATCTTTATTCCCTTACTAATTTTTTATTATTTATATATTTTCCTTCTGATTTAAAGCCTTTTAATTCTTTCATTGCTCCATAATCCACTAATTTTCTCTTGTAATATTTTATAATTCTTGTGTAATCTATTTTTTCATCATGTAATTTTTTCATGTCATTTTTCATAAACAATATTTCTTTTTGTTTTACATATTCTATAAAATCTTCATCTTTTAGTTTTTCATTATCTTTATATTGCTTCCAGAATTTTTTGAATTCTTCCTTTTCTTCTTCTTTATCCCAATAAACTTTTGTTGATACTAACTTTAAATTATATTCTTCTATTAATTTTATAAGTGTTGTATATGCTTTCTCTCTTTTTACAGCAATTTTAGTATCTTGAACTAAATTTCTAGCATCTCTAAGTAATTTTAAATAACACTGTTCTGTTACAACTAATGGTAAACTATGTGTAAATAACTTCCTACTTAATGCTAATAAAATCATATTTTTTTCTATTGTGTCTTTTGTATCTAATTTTCCTACTTCATAACTTTCGTATTTTTCATATTCATTCAATATTTCTTGTGAAATATTTTCTTTATCTTCTCTTATCTTTAATGCTAATATCTTTTCTATATATTCTTCTAATGTATAAAATATTTTGGTATATAACCATTCTTTTGATGAGTCATATATATTTGTTGTATCTGCTAATTTTATTGAATAATTTTTTAATATTCCTTTATACAACATATCCATTTTAGATATATAAAACTGTACATATTTTTCTAATGCTTTATCTTTATGTGATTCTTTTAATCCTTCATAATCCAATTCAATTAAATATTTTTGTTTTCTATATTTATATTCTATGTATTCTGGTTCTTTTAATCTTGTTATTTCATAATATTGTGATAATGCCTTTTTTTCAAATTCTGATGCACTATTATTTTTTACTTTTTTGTATATTGAATCCATTACATATTTATCTAATGCCTCTAAATATGCCGTATAGGTTTGTTCATATTTTTCTTCTAAAGTTTCTTTCTTTTGTTTTTCTACTTCTGAATTATTAAAGTTATCAAATGATTTTAATAATGCATTTCTTTTTACTGTAATTAGCATTCCATTTATTCCAATTTTAGTAGGTATTAATATTTTAGTTATTGTATTTGATATCCTATTAAAAAATGTTTTGTCTGTTCCAGTAATTTTTAAACTTCTTTCCTCCATAAAATCATCCTCTCAAAATACTATTTTTTCATTAGTCCCTATATTTTCAAGTACTTCGTATGTAACATATACTTCTACATATTCTTCATTTTGGTATTTATTTATATTTCTTCCGAAGTATTTTACTTTTGTCTTCTATTTCTTGTTCAATTTCTTGTTGTAATTCTTCTATCCCTATGTTTGTAGCTTCATCAACATCATACACTATATTAGTTTTTTCTTTCTCTTTATATGTCAATTTTGTTACAGAAATAGGTAAATATAGATTTGAAAATATTTTAAACTTTTTTTCTGCATTTATTGTATCATAAAATTCAAATTTTGAAACCCTTTTATTAAAATTTATTTCAAAATTATTAATCTTGACCCCATATTTATTCTCTTCATTTCCTGTGTCCGTAAGCTTTTCTTGATTATAATATATTTTTTTTGATTTTGTATGCCAAACTTTTGCTTCAACATTGCCTATACTGTGTACATACCTTGTACCCGTATATTTTCCTTCCATTGTACCAGATATTAATACATCACCTTCTTTTACAGTATCTCCAACATTTACCATAGCAGTTCCTTTTTGCGCATTTATTTTAGTTATAATTCCTGTTTTATTTGATATAATATTACAATATTCATTTGAATCTATTATATCTGGCTTTTCTTCTGTTTTTACAACTTTAACAATTACATTTGTTCCTTTTAGTTCTATTCCCATCCATGCAACATCTTGTCTTTTTAATCTTATATTATTTATTATATCTTTAGAATTTATTTTTGATTTTAACGTACCTATTTTTAAACCAGCCTCTTGTAAATCTTGTTCAATGTTTGAAAGTTCTTTTCCATCTTCTTCTTTAATTTCTACATTCCATATATAATTAGAACTAAAAACTATTAATAAAGAAACTATAATTAGAAAAAATGCAAATATTTTTCTTTTTTTATATCTATGTAAAACAAATGGCAATCCACTTTTCTTTTTTATTTTTACTTTACATTTAGTTTTTCTGGCCACATCTGATAATTGTTTAAAATCTTTTATTCCTATATTTAAATAAAGTTTTACATTTTTATCCCTTTTCAAATTCCATATTAATATCTTTTTATTTGTACATATATTTATAAATCTTTCTATATAATAACCTTCTACACTAATCCTTAAATATCCAATTATATAACTAAAAATTATCTTTATAAACATTATTTCTCCTTTATCCTTCTGTTTTTTCTATTTCCATACTATCTATATCTCCAATAATTTTTATGTCGTCACCAGTCATTTGTTCTAACTTTAAATTAAATCCATTTATATTAACAACTCCTATATGAGTATTTACTTTTACATAGTATTCTTCATATTCCAAAATCCCTTTATAATTTTCTATTAACATTTCATTAAAACCTACTATTGTTATTTTAGGTTCATTTGTATAGATTTCTTTGGGCATTTCCAAAATACTATCTATTTTTCTAAAATTATTCTTCTTCATTATTCCTCCTATGTTTTACTCAAACTCGTCTAAACTTTTAATTTCATATCCTTTATTTTTTATTTCTTTTATAATACTATCTAATATATTTGTATTCGTTTTTGAATTTCCATGTAATAACATTATCTCGCCATTGTGTAAATTTGATATTACCATCTCTTTTGCTTTTGCTTCATCTGGTTGATTTTTTTCATCCCAATCTTTATATGCAAAACTCCACATTACAGTTTTATATCCTAATGATTTTGTTATATTTAAAGTTCTTTCACTATATTCTCCCATAGGTGGTCTTATATATTTCATTTCATATGCAAACTTTTCATATATTGATTGATGTAATTTCATTACTTCTGTATTAACTTGTTCATCACTTAATGATGGCATACTTTTGTGATTTACTGTATGATTTCCTACTATATGTCCTTCTTCTAACATTTGTTTTACCAATTGTTCTTGTGTGTTTAAATAATGTGCAGTTATAAAAAATGTAGCTTTTACATCATTTTGTTTTAATACTTCTAATATTTTGCTTGTATACCCTGCTTCATATCCTTCATCAAATGTTAAATATATAACTTTTTTCTCTTTATTTCCTACACATATACCATTGTTTTGTTCTAACACACTTTGATTTTTCTTTCCTACATCTGGTTGCTCATTATTATTATTTCTTTTTATTCCCCATCCAATTTTCTGATTACTTAATGCATTCGAATTTGTAACAGTTGTATTTTTTTCTTCTGTATTGCTTAAATAAATAGTACAAACAGAAAACATCGCTATTATTAAAATAGAAAATATAATTTTATATAATGAAGTTTTTTTATTCATAATTCTCTCCTCATATCTTTTTTATAAATTTTATGTTTTAATTTTTAGATTATTACTTTACAAAAAAAATAAAGCCTAAGTTTTTTTCTTAGACTTCATCAAATTATTTATAAATTTTTTATATCATTATATACATCTTCATTTATAAACATTTTATATTTTTCTATATTTTTTCTAATATTTGTAGCAGAAATATTATATATTTTCCTTTCTGGATCTACTAATACATTTTCTATTTTAAGATAGTCAGCAACAAATTCTCCATATGGTTCACTACTATAAAAATAATTAACATTTTTATCTTTTATTATTTCATATAAATATTCCATTTGAATTTTAACACTTTTTTCATCTAATCCATACTGCTTTGGACTATTATATGCTTCTAATATTTTTATATTAGGAAAATCATTCTTTATCCACTTTATTTTTTTATTTATATCAATATATTCCGGTGTGTCATATACAACCACATAAAAATCGTCCATGTCTTTTAATGCTGTGGCTATTAAATATTTGTGTCCTATATGATATGGTGAAAACTTTCCTATTGTAAATCCAATTTTTTTATTCATATTTTATATTGCTCCATATTTTATTAATAATTTTTCTATTTCGGTACCTTTAATCTTTTTTAGTCCCTCTTTTAGTGCTAATTTTTGTGGCAATGATAAATCCATTTCTGTAATTTTTTTGCCGTCATTTAATTTTACTGTTGCACTTATTAAATCTCTTATATCGTATACACTTCCCCATACTTCTGGAACTCCTCTATCTATATTGCATAATGTATATACTGCTTCCATTGCTGTTCTAATTGAATATTCTGTTGTAAATACTGTATCTCTTGGTGTTTCCGCATATTGTCCTATAAATGCTAAATTTACAGATCCATTTGGTACAACTAATGGTCTATCTCCATATCTTCTTGGTTCAAAAAATGATGTTACATATGGCATCATACATGGTGTTGTATTACATGCATTTTGTGCTAAATCCATAATTCTATCTTTTGGTATTCCTATATGATATAGCCATTCAGCTGCAAGTTCAATACCAGTACATTGATACATAGGCTTATCTATAAAGTCTCCTTTATCATCCCAACAATTTAATCCATAAACCCAAATTAAGCAATCATCTTTTGCTTGTTCTCTAAATTGTCCTTGACGATTTATTGTCCAACTTATTAACCAAGATGAATCTTTACATGTTACAATTCCTCCTGTTACAACTTTACCAGAAAGTGGGTTACGATGACATATTTTTTCTATTGCATCTAGAATTTCTTTATTTGATGTTTCAACAGTCCAAGATTCCCAACTTGTTTCTCTTATATCCTTAAAAAACTTATCTGGATTTCCAAATGCTTTATCTTGTTTAGCCATATTTTTCCACAATTCTATTGATGGTCCTTCTCCATTTTTTATTTTCAACTCTGGAGCATGTGTTTGATCTCCATATGCTGAATTATCTCCTTGGCAACCATTTGTTACAAAAACCAAATCATTTTCTGTTAATTCTATTTTTTTATCTTCATTATTTTGAGTATAATAAATAACTTTAGCAAGTTTTATTTCTTCATTACAAGTACATTCAACATTTTTTACTGTGGTATCATATTCAAATTTTACTCCTCTGTCTTTTAAATATTTAACCATTGGTAAAATCATTGATTCATATTGATTGTATCTTGTAAATCTTAATGCACTCAAGTCTGGTAATCCATCTATATGGTGTATATATCTTTGTAAATATAATTTCATTTCCAATGCACTATGCCATTTTTCAAATGCAAACATTGTCTGCCAATAAATCCAGAAATTAGTTTTATAAAACTCTTCATCAAATAAATCATCAATTGTCTTATCTGCTAATTCCTCATCTGTTGCCATAAATAATTTTAATAATTCTTCTGTTGCTTTAGGATTCATTCCATATTTCTTATCTGTATGAGCATCTTGTCCTTGTTTTTCTGTTACACGACATAATGAATAATTTGGATCTTCTTTATTTACTTTGTAATATTCAGAAAATATAGTTTCTCCTGGATTGTCTATTGATGGTATTGAACGAAATAAATCCCACATACATTCAAAGTGATTATCCATTTCACGTCCACCACGCATAATATATCCTTTGTTTTTATCAAATATCCCATCACATGAGCCTCCTGGTAATGGTAAGTGCTCAAATAATGTTATATTTTCCCCTTTCATTTGAGCATCTCTTACTAAAAAACAAGCTACTGATAATCCTCCTAATCCTGTTCCTACTATATAAGCTTTTTTATTTTCTATCCCCTCTGGTTTTTCTGCTTTTGCAAAAGCTTCATAATTTCCACTTGAATAATACATAATAATTACCTCCTATATTTTTTTCAATATAGTAATAACATTTTGTATTTTTGATTTCAATAAACAAATTTTAATCAATGATAAATTTTTTATCATTGATTATAAATTGATGTAAAATTAATTATTGTCTTTGTTAAATTGTTCTAATGCTTCTATTATATTTCCATGAACTAATATATTTAATTTATCTATAATAATTTTAGGATCTTCTTTCATATCTTCCTCTATCCAATCCAACATTATCCCTACAAAAGCATTTTTATAAAAATTTGCAATAAATTTTTTATCTTCTTCTTCTACTTTTATATTTTTAGATTTTTCGTTAATGACATCCATTATTAAATTATATGTTAATTCTTTTACAAATTTTTCTATATGTTCTCTACTAATATTTTTATATACATTCATTATAAATGGCTTATTTTCTAACACTGCTTCAAATATTTGATAATATCCTTCTTGCCAAGTGTCATATGTTTTCTTACCTTTTATTGCTTCTTTTGCATCTTCTAAGCACACCCATTCTATTAATTCATATATATCGTGGAAGTGATAATAAAATGTCATTCTATTAATTCCACAATCGTTTGTTAATTCTTCTACTGTTATTTTATTTGCCTTTTTCTTTAATAGCATATTTTTTAGAGAATTTTCTAATGCTTTTTTTGTTAAATTTGACAATTTTATCATCTCCAATTTTTATTTAGTATATATTATTTCTTAGTTTTTTTAGCCAAAAACAAAAAATTTTATTTTATTTAATATTCTCCTAAATAATTTTTCTTTTTTTAGTACTGGTAAATTATTATTTAAAGAATTTGGTTGTTTATTTCTTTTTTCAAATATTTTGTATATATCATTTTGTATATTTTCTTTCTTTTTATTTTCTTCTAATATCTTCTCTTCTTTATCTTTTATGGCAAATTCTCCTTTTTCTTTTTCTGTTGCCCAATAACTTCTATATATTAATGCCAATATTGATTCTGTTTCTTCTAATAAATTTTGCTTGTCTATGTCTGTATCACATTTTATATTAGTTTTATATTCATTATTCATATTACTTTTTATAAAATCAATAAAATTTAATGGAATTTTACTTAATAATTCTTCATCCGTATTCTGCAATATCTCATAAACCTCTTTCAATGCATTTCCCATTTTTTCATCTGACATTAGAATATTCTCCTTCTTCTTTTGTTTTTACTAAATTATTTTTTATTTTCAAAAAAACATTATGAACATCCTTGCCCAATGTTCTTTCTGTAATATTTTTAAATTGTTCTCTTTTAAATCTGTTTTGAGCAAATCCCTTTTTATAATTTTTATTAAATACATTAGCCTTATTAACAGATTCCCATCGATCCATGTAAATTTGTTTATCTTCTTCGTTATCTATTACTAAATTTAAAAATCTCTCAGCCTTTTCTTTTTCGCTTATTTCTGTCTTATAAAATTCTGTTAATTTTTTTTCATATTTAAATGGTTCTTCTGTTATTCCTATAGCTGTATTTATTAATGAAGAATATAAAAACACATTTTGTTTTATAATTTCTGGGTCTAGTGTTCCATTAGCCATTCTAAATTCTATAGTATTTTTTTTACTATTTCCTATATTAGTTAAGTTTAATCCAGCATAACGTCTTTCATCAATTTTATATTTACTAGCTAACATTCTTAGTTTTCCAAATTTTTTGTATGATACTTTTAATGTTCCATCTTCTATTTTTTTTAATATTTTCTTTCCTGTAGGTGCAGCCATACCATTTCTCCACAATGCAGAAATCAAATGCATTCCTTTGAAATCTTTATTTATTGCTTTAGTTCTTATTGGATTATTTTTATCATTACACATTTTATATATTAGTTCTTCTGACTCAGCATATAAACGTAAAAAATTTTTCATTCTTTGTGGATTTTTTGCTAAACAATCAGCATCAAAATGAATATGTAATCCACATTTATCATCAGCAATAACTTGTTCACCTTGTTTTCTCGGAAATTTCTTTATATGCTCACATATATCGCAAATATCCTTCCATGTTTTTTCCGTATCTGTTAAAACTGGAGATACTAACTCTGCCCCACCTTCTTTTACTAATTGTTCTTCCTTTTTTGATGCCATTTTCCAATTTTTACTTTCTATGTATTCAGCACTTTTTCCTACATATAATCCATTTTTTCCTTTTGTTTTTACATTAAAAGCTTCTATTTCTATTCCAAATTTTAAATAATCTGGAAGTTCTAATATTTCAAAATCTTTCGTAAGCTTCATTTTTTCTCTCTTTCTTTAAATATGATATCTTAAGTATATCATATTTTTTATATTTTCTACACTAAAAAACAAAATTATTATTTTAATTAGAACTATTTTTATTAATTTACAATTTATTTCATATTAATTATTTGTTTTTTCTTGTCTATTGTTGTCTTATACGGTTATTTTTTGTAAAATTATTCCAATTTTATATTGACAACTTAATTATTTTGGATTATATTGTTACTATTATTGGAAAAAAAAGGTAATTTTACAACATACGTAGAAAATTGCTTAATATATATAAATGTAGTACTAAGGAGAGATTATTCAATGTTAAACTTTATAATTTGTGATGATAATCAAATTATTTTAGACAAATTAGAAAAAATTTTAAACGATATTTTTTCTAAAAATGGTTTTGAAGCAAAAATCGCTTTTAAGTCTACTAATGTAGATGACGTTCTTGACTTTGTTAAATGTAACAAAGTCGATGTTTTAATTTTAGATATTAATTTAAAAGCAAAAATTACTGGATTAGAATTAGCTCAAAAAGTAAGAGAATTTAATAAGGATTGTTATTTGATATTTACAACAGGACACCTAGAATATGCAATGCTTGCTTATAAATTTAAAACTTTTGATTACTTAGCAAAACCTATTACTTCCGAAAGACTAGAAGATACAATTATAAGATTATTTGATGATATTTTTGGTAGAACTAAAAAATATTTAAAGATTGATAATAAAAATACTTTGGTTAATGAAGCTGACATTCAATATATAAAAAGAGAAGGTATGAGACTTGTTTACCATACTAGTGATATGGATTATTTTACATATGGTTCTTTTAATAAAATACAACCCTTACTACCCGAAAATTTTATAAGATGTCACAAATCTTATATAGTAAATATAAATAATGTAAAAAATTATGATGCTACCACTAATACTATTAGTTTTGGTAATAGTGTTTCTTGTGCTGTTGGTCCTAAATATAAAAAGATAATTATGGAGGTGCTAAACAATCATGGAAATTAGTAATATATGGACTGCATTGTCCACTGAAAATCCCGAACTCGTAACTCTCATTTTGCATATAGCAATGTTTATAGAAAGCTATTTATCTTTAAATTTATTTTTGTCAATATTTAATATAGAATCAACAAGAAGGCAAAGATTATTATATGTGTTATTATTTGGCTTTGAAGGTACTATAAGTTCATTAATTATACCTTCTCCATATAATTTAATAACAAATTATTTAATTTTATTTCTAATTATATATTTTATTTTCAAAATACAACCCCTAAAAGTTATATTTTGTATGATTGTACCATTTATACTTTTCACACTTGTAGGAAGCTTAATTATAAACCCATATTTAACATTTTTTAATATTACATATGAACAAATTGAAAATATACCTATTTATAGATTAGGATACTTGGCAATAATGTACTCAATTATTTGTTTAATAATTGGAATAATTAGATGTAAAAATTTAAAAATAACTATATTAGAAGAACTTGATAAAAAAACAAAAATTATTATATTTTCTAATATGATATTAGGCTTTATCGTTTTATGTATTCAAGTATTTATAACAGTTTATTATATTAATATTTTGCCACTTTTAATTACTTTTTTAAACTTTATTGCATTACTTTCATATTTTTTCATAAGTACATATAGTTTAACAAGGGTAACTAAATTATATAAAACACAAAAACAATTAGAAAATTCAGAAGCATATAATAAATCTTTATCAATATTACATGATAATATTAGATGTTTTAAACATGATTTTGATAATATTGTTGCAACAATTGGTGGATATGTAAAAACAAATGATATGGAAGGACTAAAAAAATACTATTATCAATTAGAAGATGATTGTCAAAGAGTTAATAACATTGCAACATTAAGCCCAGAAATAATAAATAATCCTGGAGTATATTCAATACTTAGTTCTAAATATCATAAAGCAGATGAAAAAAATATTAAAATTAATTTAGAATTTTTCTTAGATTTAAATACACTTAATATGAAAATTTATGAATTTACTAGAATGTTTGGTATACTTTTAGATAATGCAATAGAAGCAACTTCTGAATGTGAAGAAAAACTTATAAATATCAAATTTAGAAATGAACCAAATAAAAATAGACAACTTGTAATTGTAGAAAATACTTTTAACGATAAAAATTTAAATATTGATGAAATTTTTCAAAAAGGTGTATCTGGAAAAGAAAATCATACAGGACTTGGATTATGGGAAGTAAGAAAAATATTAAAGAAAAATAATAATTTAAATTTATATACTAAAAAAGATAATAATTTATTTATACAACAACTTGAAATTTATTATTAATAATTACAAAAAAATAACAACCTTTTAAAGGTTGTTATTTTTTTGTAAAATATTTTTTATTTTATAATATTTGCTAAGTAGCATTATAAAATACTTTTTTTAGTCTTTTTTTATCATAGAAACAGGCATTTTTGGTTGGTGTAAAACCCATAATAAAGCACATGCCGTATTTGTTGATCTTGCATATTTTTCTGCAATTTTTGCTAAAATTTTTAACATAAAAATTCCCCCTTTATTTTTAATTTTTATATAAGAAAAAATTTATAATGTTTAATCTTAGTATACTTCATAACCATATTTATTATTAGTTAGTCTGTACATTACTTTAGTTATTGATAAGGTCTGAAGTAATGTTCCTATAATTAATATGTTAGATATTACATTATCTCTTATGAAAATTGCAGCTATCAAAGAAATCGTAGCTATAATATAAGAAGCTAATTGTTTCTTTTGCCTTACTTTTGTTTCTAAGATAGGTACTTCTTCTGTATCAGCCGGTGCATAAAGTTTTATCATTGCCATAGAAAATATCCATATTAATAATATAAGAATATATTTAACAATATCATTTAAAACTATATATTGACTTACAAATGCAGTACCACAATATGTTAATGTTGTTGCTATTATGCAACCTATATGTGTATGTAGGTGAAATCCTCCAGAAACTGATCTATATGGCATTATTAATATAAAAGTTATTAGTGTTAATTTAAATATTCCTAATATCCATGCTATTAATAATATTATAAAAATTTTTGGTATCTCACCTATTAAAATTTGTAGGCCATAATTGATGACTTGCGTTCTTTCGTCATCAATTTCTGGCATTTTCTTTTGTATTTTGTTGGTTAAAAATAAGCAGATTTTGTCTATCATATTTTTCACCTCACCTCTATTTGAGTTAACTAGAGTTTATCATTAACATTTTATTTTGTGCTCCTTTCTTTTATGAAACCTTTCAATTTACTTATAAGAATTTATATATTTATTTTTTATAAAATAATTATTTTATAAACTTAATTTTAAAACGCAAAAAAAAGAATATAGAAATTAATCTATATTCTTTACATCTTTTAAAATACACCATGTTCCATTTGTTTCTGGAAAGTCTTTAAATATCATTTCTTCTTTTGTTGTAGGATGATTAATTTTTAACTTATATGCCCATAATGCTATTTGCTTTCCCTTACCTCTTGTTCCATATTTTTGGTCACCAAATATACTATGTCCAAAATTAGATAATTGAACTCTTATTTGATGATGTCTTCCTGTATGAAGATTTATCTTTACTAAAGATAAATCTTTTACTTCATTATACGCAAGAACTTCATAATCTAATTTTGCAAATTTACTATTTTTCTTTTCTTTATTTACAACTTTGCTTATATTATTTCTTTCATCTTTATATAAATAATCTTCTAATGTTCCGCTTCTTATTTTCTATTTTTCCATCAACAACAGCAAGATACATTTTGCTAAACTCTTTATTTCTTATTTGTTCACTAAGTCTTGATGCAGCTTTAGAAGTTTTGGCAAACACCATTACTCCTCCAACTGGTCTATCTAATCTGTGAACAAGTCCTAAATAAACATTTCCTGGTTTATTATATTTTTCTTTTATGTATTCTTTTATAATTGTAAGCATGTCTATATCTTCTGTTTTATCTGATTGTGATGGTATGTTAGGCTTTTTTTCTACAACTATTATGTGATTATCTTCATAAATAATTTTTAAATCTTGCATTTTTTCTCCTCTTATTTTTCCCATCTTCCATATATACCACATGGTAATATTAATTTCGACTCTTCCATTGGTAATCCAATTTCACCTGATGATACTTTTCCTTTATATTTTTTTAATACTGTTAATTTTAAAATATCTTGTAACACTACATTTGATATTCCTGTTGTATATGAATTTATTAAGAAAAATAAAGGATCATCTGATAATACTTTTGTACACAAATCTACTAAATCATATATATTATTTTCAAATTGCCATATTTCTCCATTTGTTCCTCTACCATATGATGGTGGATCCATTATTATTGCATCATATTTATTTTCTCTTCTTATTTCTCTATTAACAAATTTTACAACATCATCAACTATATATCTTACTTTTCTATCTTCTAAACCTGATGAAACAACATTTTCTTTTGCCCATGTAACCATTCCTTTTGAACTATCAACATGACAACAAGACGCTCCTGCTGATAAACAAGCAACTGTTGCACCACCTGTATATGCAAATAAATTTAGCACTTTTATTTCTCTTTTCTCTGATTTTATTTTATCTATCATCCAATCCCAATTAACAGCTTGTTCTGGAAATAATCCTGTATGCTTAAATCCCATTGGTTTTATATTAAAAGTTAAATCTTTATATTTTATTTGCCATTGTTTTGGCATTTTTTTATTATATTCCCATGCTCCTCCACCAGTTTTACTTCTATGATATGTAGCATTTATTTCATTCCATTTTTTAGGAAAACTTTTATCTTTCCAAATTATTTGTGGATCTGGTCTAGATAAAACAACATCTCCCCATCTTTCTAATTTTTGTCCATCTGCCATATCTAATATTTTATAATCTTTCCAATCATTTGCTATATTCATTTTTATCTCCTTTAAAAACAAAAATAATACTATTTTTTCAATAGTATTATTTTAACATATTTTTTTTAAAATTCCAACAGTTAACTACAACAT
This sequence comes from uncultured Clostridia bacterium, assembly GCA_934133175.1. Classification (GTDB taxonomy): domain Bacteria; phylum Bacillota; class Clostridia; order TANB77; family CAG-508; genus CAG-269. Next base: position 38,674 of record CAKPAX010000010.1, read on the forward strand.
AACTTTATAAACCTTTAAAAATAATCATAAAATTATAAATTAAGAATAAATCAATAAAAGAAAAAATAATAAATGCAATTGAAGTTATTGAAAATATAACATGATTTTTAAAAAAATTATTTAACCTACTCTTTATTCCTTTCTTCTTAATTTCTAACCTATTTAATTTTTCATTATAGGTTATGTTAAAAATTTCATCTTTTGCATATTCCATAATTTACCCCCAAATATTTTTTGTTATAATATATTCATATAAATTTTTTAATATAACCTATTTTTTATAAAATCGTTCGCAAATGATAACAAAAAAATCAAACAACTATAATTGTTTGATTTTTTTTGCTAATTCTTCTGTTATTCCCGTTATTTTCGTCAATTCTTTTATATCTGCCTTTCTAATATTTTCTATACTTCCAAATTCTTTTAGTAATAATTTCTTTTTTACTTCACCAATTCCATTAATATTATCTAATTCCGATTTTGTAATAGATTTATCTCTTAACTTTCTATGATATGTTATTGCCGTATCGTGTACAGTATCTTGAAATCTAGTTATTAATTTCATTAATTCTTCTGATATTTCAAACTCTTTTCTATTTTCATCTATCAATGCTCTAGTTTGATGTTTATCATTTTTTACCATACCATATACAGGAATGTTTACATTTTTGTATTTAGAAACAGCTCTTTTTACTGCTTTAATTTGTGTTATTCCTCCATCTACTAATATCAAATCTGGCATTTTTCCAAATCCACCATTTTCATTTTCCAAAGAATGTTTTATTCTTCTTGTTACAACTTCTTCCATACATTTAGGGTCATCTTGTCCATAAACTGTTTTTATTTTAAATCGTCTAGATAAATTTTTCTTTATTTGTCCATCTTGAATAACACACATAGCAGCCACCATAAAATCTCCTGATATATTAGAAATATCATATGTTTCTATTTTTCTTGGTAATTTGTCCAAATTTAATACTTCTTTTAATTCAAGTATTACTTCATTGTTATTTTTTTCTTTGTTCTCTAAAGTAACTTTACTATTTAATTCCGCCATTTCAACAAATCTTAATTTTTCGCCTTTTTTAGGGCTTCTTAATTCCACTTTTCTTCCTGCTTCTGTGGATAACCATTGCTCTATTGCTTCTTTATCTTCTAATTCTTCTCTTAACATTATTTTACTTGGAATATTAGGATTTTCAAAATAATATTGTTTTATAAATCCTGATATTATTTCTTTGTCTTCCATTTCTTTTACATCCTTTATGAAATAATGTTCTCTTCCTATCATTTTACTACCACGAACAAAAAATATTTCTATACAAACTTCTATATCTGATTTTGCCATTCCTATAACATCAATATTATTTTCTGAAATGTTAGAAACCTTTTGTTTTGCAGAAGCTCTTTCTATTGCTAATTTTCTGTCTCTTATATATGCTGCTTGTTCAAAATCAAGTTTTTCTGATGCTAATTTCATTTTTTCTTCTAATTCTTTTAATATTTTTTCTGTTTTTCCTTCCAATAAATCAATTATCTCATCTATTTGTTTTCTATATTCTTCTTTTGTAACATATCCCATACATGGAGCCATACATCTTTTTATATGATAATTTAGGCAAGGTCTTGTTCTTTCCTTTAAAATCCTACATTGACGTATTTTATATTTTTGTTTTATAAAATCTACCATTTCTTTTGCTGCGCCTGGGTTTGCATATGGTCCAAAATACTTAGAACCATCATTTATAACTCTTCTTGTTATATATACCCCAGGAAAATCTGATTTCACATCTATTTTTATATATGGATATGTTTTATCATCTTTTAGCAAAACATTAAATTTAGGTCTATTCTTTTTTATTAAATTACATTCTAATATTAATGCCTCTGCTTCATTATCTACCACTATATATTCAAAATGGTCTATTAAACTTACCATTTTTTTTATTCTTTCTGTTTTATTTGTTTTTCTAAAATATGATCTAACACGATTTTTTAGCGAAATAGCTTTTCCAACATATATAATTGTGTCATTTTTATCTCTCATTATATAAACTCCAGGTTTTCCCGGTAATTTTTTTAGTTCTTCTTCTATATCGAACATTTTTCCTCCATAATTTATAGTAATTACGTATTAATCTATATTATCTATAATTAATATATAATATTATTCAATAAAAAACAATATTTTATAATAATTTTAAGCTTTTCTCGCCTTGATACTTGGCAATTGATTTTTTTATGTAAATATGATATAATATATACATCTTATTTTATTTATACATAGGGAGGAAAATTTATGAACAAAGAAAACAAAGAAATAAGAAAAAGAATATCTGTTATTTTACGGGAATTTGGAATTCCTTGTCATTTAGTAGGTTATAAATACCTGCAAGATGCATTATTTATTGGACTCACAAATCCAAGTGAATTATCAAATCTAACAAAAGGGCTTTATGTTGATTTGGCAAAAAAATATAACACTAAGCCTTACTGTGTTGAAAGGACTATTAAAACAGCCATTTCAACTGGTTGGAAAAACACTGAAGCAACTGTTATTCGTGACGTTTTTAGGAATACAGCTGATTCTGAAACTCCTCCAACAAATAGTTGTTACATAGCAACATTATTAGAGGAGATAAAATTAGATATTCTCTAATACAAACCTCCAAACTATAGAAGATACATTTTAGAATTAATATTCTAAAATGTATCTTTTATTATATTATAGAAAATTTTTTAAACTTCCTATAATATAATTCCATATAAATTATCAAAAAAACTTGCAACTTTTTTAGTATTATTGTAATATAATAAAGTAAAATTGAAAGACAAATAATAAAATTTAAAAGAAAGGAGTTTATTTAATATAAAGCGCCTGGACAGTTTATACTGTTGACGAGGACTAAAGTTATCGAAAAATTCGGCGGATGCTTTAGTGGCATAGCTACTGTCATAGATATTAATAAAAAACAATAGTAATATTGTAACAGAGTTAATATTAGTAGCTATTATTTGTATGCTTTCAATTCCAATAATATTTTTAAGGAGGATTCACTATGTGTGGAATTGTAGGTTATATAGGAACAAAAAAAGCCAGTCCTATACTTATTAATGGGCTTTTAAAATTAGAATATAGAGGTTATGACTCAGCAGGAATTTCAACAATTGAAAATGACTCTATATCAGTTATGAAAGATAAAGGAAGAGTAAAAAATTTATACGATTTAGACGGAATTAATGATTTAGTTGGAACTGTTGGTATTGCTCATACAAGATGGGCAACTCATGGAAAACCATCTAAACAAAATGCTCACCCTCATTTAGATAATACAAATACTTTTTGTGTTGTACACAATGGAATTATTGAAAATCATAATGAACTAAAAGAATTTTTAAAAGATAATGGATATACTTTCTATTCTGAAACAGATACAGAAGTTATTCCAAATTTAATATCTTATTATTATAAAAAAGGAAATGATTTCTTAAAATCTGTAAGTCTTACTTGTAATGATTTAAAAGGAAGTTATTCAATTGAAGTTATTTGCAAAGATTTTCCAGATAATATGGTTGTTGCAAGAAAGGATAGCCCTTTAGTAATTGGAAAAGCAGAAAATGAAACATTCATTTCTTCTGATATTCCAGCACTAATATCATTTACAAATACTTTTTACTTTTTAAATGATAATGAAATGGCATATATCTCTAAAGATGATATTAAATTTTATGATAATAACTTAAATGAATTATCTAAAGAATTAACAACTGTAGAATTATCTGCTGATAGTGCTGATAAAGATGGATTTGAAGATTATATGTTAAAAGAAATTTTTGAACAACCAAAAGCAATAAGAGAAACTATTGGAACATCACTTAATGGTTCTAGAATTCATTTTGAAGGATTAAATTTAACAAAGGATTATTTATCTACAATAAATAAAATTTATATGATAGCATGTGGTACTGCAATGCATGCTGGACTTGGTGTTAAATCTAATTTTGAAACATTATGCAACATCCCTGTTACTGTTGAAGTTGCCTCAGAATTTAGATATAGAAACCCATTAATTGATGATAAAACTTTATGTATTTATATAAGTCAATCTGGTGAAACAGCAGATACTATAGCAGCTCTTAAACTTGCAAAATCAAAAGGTGCAAAAACAATTGCAGTTACAAATGTTATAGAAAGTTCTATAACTAGAGAAGCAGATTATTTTGTATATACTCATGCTGGTCCAGAAATAGCTGTTGCATCAACAAAAGCCTATACTTCACAATTAGTTTTACTTAATATTATGGCTCTTTATTTTGCTGAAACTTTAGAAAGTTGTTCTCAACATAGAATTGATAATATTAAAAAAGAAATTTTAAAACTTTCTGAAAAGGCTGAAGAAATTTTAGAAAATACAGAAATAATAAAAGAAATTGCTAAAAAGATTTCTTCACAAAAATATATGTTCTATTTAGGTAGAGGTATTGATTATCCAGTAGCCATGGAAGGTGCTTTAAAATTAAAAGAAATTTCTTATATTTTCGCAGAAGCTTATCCTTCTGGAGAATTAAAACATGGACCTATTGCTTTAATAGAAAATGGAGTTTCAGTTATAAATATATTAACAAATTCTACTTTAGTTGAAAAATCTTTAAGTAATGTTCAAGAGGTTGTAACTCGTGGTGCAAATTGTATTATAATTACAAATCAAGATTTTGATACATCTAGTTTTGAAAATGTAATAAAAATACCAGAAATTTCTGCACTTGTATCACCTATTTTATCTGTTATTCCTCTTCAATTACTTGCTTACTATATAACTAAAGAAAAAGGATTAGATGTTGATAAACCTAGAAATTTAGCAAAATCTGTAACTGTTGAATAAATAAGTTTAGAACTCTTAGAATTTTATTCTAAGAGTTCTTTTTTTATTAAATAAACTTAAATATTCTTAAATAATTATGATTATGGAGATATAATTAGCAATATATTGTTTTTCAAATACCGCGCAGCGAGCAACCGGAGCGTAGCGGAGGGCGAATGAAGCATCCTTCCTTAGAAAGGAATCCGAAGGATGCGACAGCAAGGTATAGAAAAATAATATATTGCTAATTATATTTTTAATTTTTATCCTATAAGTAATTTTATTAATATTAATGCAATTGCTCCTGGTATTCCTAAAATTCCAACAGTTATTGAAGTAACTAAATTTAGTCCTATATGAAATCCAAAACTACTTCCAATAATATTAATCACATATATTAATCCCCCACCCAATATTGAATTAAAAACTAATTTTAAAACTTTTTTTACAGGTAAAGCAAATACTCTTCCTATTAAAAACAAAAAACAAACACAAGCCAAAAAAGTTATTATATTTTGATCCATACTTTCACCTCAAAAAATAGTAATAATTTCTTATTACTATCTTTATGATTTATTATGGACAAATATTACTTATACTGCCTCATTTTCTATTCTTAATTTAATCTCATTTATTCTATCCAATGCAATTCCTCTACTTTTAGCAGTTCTTATTAAATAATCCAATTTTTCTTGGCTAGCTTTTATTTGATATGTGTAATAATCAATCATATCAAATTCTGCATGTTCAAAATTATTATTTGCATTTTGCAGTTCTTTTTTTGCACTCATTATACTTTTTATTAATTCAATTTTTTGCTCTTCTTCTGTCATTTCTAAAATCTTTTGTTCTCTTACATACTCGCTTTGCATACCATTCTCCTTAATATATTTTTTTGTATTATATGTTAATATATAAAAATTTATTCCCTTTTTTACACAAAACTATATATAACTATTCCAATGGATTGAATAACAAAAAGATTTAAAATATTAGATGTTAACAAATTATTAGTAGATTCTACCACACCTAAAATTGCATCATTATTTTTCTTATGATGTTTTTGAGCTTCAAAAAAAGTAATTAATTCTGGAATGCTTGTTACAAATCCAAGTAAAATTCCTATAATTTTTTGTGGAATATTAAATATATTACATAAATTTTCTAAAGTATCTCCCAATTTATTTCCTATAAAAAATAATAAAATGCCAGTTACAAATAAATATATTGCATATTTAATAACTTTTCCTTTTTCTTTAGTATTTTCTATAATTTCTTCCCTATTTTCTTTTTCATTTAAATAAAATTTATGTGCATTATGATTTAATACTAAAAACAGACTATATAATAAAATAAATATTGGAACTAGTTGAATATTAACATCAATTTTAAAAAGCATTATAATTATTGGAATTGCTATTGTTACTGCAACCATTATAATATCTATTTTTAATGCCCTATTTTTTAAAACCTTTTGATTTTTATTTAAAACAATTGCAAATACATATTGTATTAAATTTATAATGTTTGAACTTATTACATTATATATACTCGCACCTATTAATCCATTAAAACTTGATATTCCAATTGTTAATAATTCTGGCATTGATGTTGCATAACCTGCAATATTTCCAACAATTCTTGGCTTTAAATTTAAACTTTCTGCTAATCTTCTCAAAACATTTACTAATATATATTTAGATATTAATACAATTAAGCCTGAATATATTATAAATTTTATAACTTCCAAAAATAAGTTCATTTTTCTTTTTTCCTCTTTTACATTTTTCTTTAAACTTTTTGTAATATTATTTCCAATTTATTGCTAATTATTATATTTTATTATATAATATGAACTATTAAAGTAATTTTATAGGGGGTATTAAAATGATTGATATAAAATTCCTAAGAGAAAATCCTGATATTGTTAAAGAAAATATTAAGAAAAAATTTCAAGATCATAAACTTTGTTTAGTAGATGAAGTTATTGATTTTGATAAAAAATATAGAGAAACAAAATTAAATGGTGATAATTTAAGAGCAGAAAGAAAGTCATTAAGTTCTCAAATTGGAAATTTAATGAAAGCTGGTCAAAAAGATGAAGCTGAATCTGTAAAAAAACAAGTTGAAGAGATTAATACAAAACTTTCTGAAAATGAAAAATTAGAAGAAGAATATTTTGAAAAAATAAAATCTAGAATGATGAAAATACCAAATATTATGCATGAATCCGTTCCTATAGGTGAAGATGATAGTAAAAATGTTGAGTTACAAAGATATGGTGAACCTATTGTTCCAAATTATGAAATTCCATATCATGGAGAAATAATGGAAAAACTTTGTGGATTAGATTTAGACAGTGCAAGAAGAGTTGCTGGACAAGGTTTCTATTATTTAATGGGTGATGTTGCTAGACTTCATTCTGCTGTATTAACATATGCTAGAGATTTTATGATTAATAAAGGTTTTACATATTGTATTCCACCTTACATGATTCGTAGTGATGTTGTAACTGGTGTTATGAGTTTTGAAGAAATGGATGCAATGATGTATAAAATTGAAGGCGAAGATTTATACTTAATTGGTACTAGCGAACACTCTATGATTGGAAAATTTAAAGATCAAATTTTAAATAAAGCTGATATGCCTTATACTATGACATCTTATTCACCTTGTTTTAGAAAAGAAAAAGGTTCTCATGGATTAGAAGAACGTGGTGTTTATAGAATACATCAATTTGAAAAACAAGAAATGGTTGTTGTTTGTGAACCAGAAGATTCTTGGGAATGGTACAACAAAATGTGGTCATATACAGTAGAATTTTTTAGAAGCATGAATATTCCTGTTAGAACATTAGAATGTTGCTCTGGAGATTTAGCAGATTTAAAAGCCAAAAGTGTTGATGTTGAAGCTTGGTCTCCTAGACAAAAAAAATATTTTGAAGTTGGAAGTTGTTCAAATTTAACAGATGCTCAAGCAAGAAGATTAGGAATAAGAATAAAAGGAGAAAATGGAAATTACTTTGCTCATACTCTTAATAACACAGTAGTTGCCCCACCTCGTATGTTAATTTCTATAATGGAAAATAATTACCAACCAGATGGAAGCGTTATTATTCCAGAAGTATTAAGACCATATATGGGTGGATTAGAAAAAATATCTCCAAAAGAACAAAAGCGGACATTAATAACATTTGTACTTATTAAAACATTTTGAAGTCCGCATCTTTGTTCGTGCGTGAAATTTGCAAAGCAAATTTCTGTGCAATATATTTATATTATAGGAAGTTCGAAGAACTTTC
>CAKPAX010000011.1 GCA_934133175.1 uncultured Clostridia bacterium
CCTCGACCATATTTATAGCTGTTTTCAAGAAAATTCGAAAGAACTTGAAAGCAGTTTTTATTATATAAAGATACTATTTTCTAGGGTTTTAGAGAATAGTATTTTTTAGTTCAATTCTAAAAAATTCTGCAAAATTCTTAAAAATTCGATTATTTTGTTCTGCAAAATGTTCCACAAAATAAAATCAATTGATATTTCGACACTTTCAGGAATTTCAAAACTGAAAGGAGAACTATTGTTATGGATTTTATACCTTAAAAATCAAATGAAACATTAGAGCATAAATACTATCAAATTCCACAAGAATTATTTATAAATGCAAAATATAAAAACAAATTAAATTCAGATAGTAAAATTTTATATGCCTTTTTATTAGATAGACTATCTTTATCTCAAAAAAATCATTGGATAGATGAAGACAATAATGTTTATCTAATTTTTACAAGAGAAGAAGTTCAAGAAAAATTGAATTTATCAGATAAAACAGTTACTAAATCATTCAAAATATTAATGGAAGTAAATCTTGTTCAGTTGTTAGATATATTAAAAAATACACCTAACATACAAAATGCAAAAAATTATTTGATGATTTGCTTATACAATAATTTAGGAAATACAAATATAAATAATATAATTAAAAAAGCTGGTACCATTAAACCAAATGAAAGAGATTATCCTCCTGGCTCACTTGATTTCTTATATGCAAACTTTGATATGCCAACTGATACAGTATAACCCCGTAGGGCACACAGACAAACTTGTTTGTCTAGTGTGTTAGACAAATAAATTTGTTTTTGTGCAAGAAAGGACTTTTGAGATATGAGTTATGCCATAGTAAGAAACGAAAAATTAACACGAGCTGAGGTAAATGGTAAATGCACCCACAATGATAGAAAAGCAAAATGTCATACAAATAAAGATATTGATCCAACTAAAACACATTTAAATTATTATATAAAGAAAAATAATTACACCTATACAAAGGAATTTGATAAATTAAGAAAAGAACAAAATTTAGCAGGTCATTTAAGAGAAAATAGTATTATAATGTGCCAAATGATATTTACATCTGACCAAGAATTTTTTGATAGAATCGGAGAGCAAGAAACAAAAGATATTTTAATGAATGTTATAAATTTATCTGCAATTACAAAAATCTTGGAGAAAAAAATATTATATCTGCAGTTGTCCATTTAGATGAAGGAACACCACATTTACATTTGTTGTTTATTCCAGTAGTTCATACAAAAGATAAAATGGTATGCCTATAGAAAAAATTTGTGCAAGAGATTTTTGGAAAGGTAGAGATAGTTATAGAAAATTACAAGATGCGTATTTTAAATATGTTAAAAGCAAAGGATTTGATTTAGAGAGAGGCTTGTATGTTGAAGAAACAAATAGAAAGAATTTATTTGTTGAAGAGTTTAAGAAAGTAACTAATTATACTAAAACAAAAGAAATTTTAAAAACTACAACTTTAGAATTGCCAAACACACCCAAACTACAGGATATAAAAAAACTTGTTTTGAATAGAGATAAATTAATTGAGGAACAGATTATAAAGCCTCAAAGCAATTTAATAAAAGAACTTCACAATGAAAATGTAGATTTGCATAAAGAATTATCTAAACAAACTAAGATAATAGATGTTGCAGAAGAGTTTGTAAAAGAAAAAGAACATATACAAAATGAAAAGCAAAATTTAATTATAGAGTATCAATTATTACAAGAAGAAAAGCAAAAAAGTGAAAAAGAAATAAAATTTAAATATGAAAATAAAATTAATCACATAGAACACAAATATAAGAAAAAAATAAAAGAATTAGAAAAAGAAAATATTACAGAAGAATTAAAAGCCATAAATCAACTTGAGTGGGTTGGCAAAATGAATTCGATAAAAAATCGTACTGAAGAAATTATATTTAATGAATTAATTTATGTGTAGGAGGATTTACAATGGAAGAAAGATTAAAACCGTTTATAGAGAAATATAGTGAGGACTTTTATGAAAGTATTGAAGATATAAGACAATATTTAATAAAAAAATTATAGAGAAATTAAAGATAAAATTCATAAAATTATGGATAGAAATTTAAATATTCAAAAATTACTTGATGAAGCTGATTTAGAAAATGGATTAAGTGCAGGAGAATGTAAAGATTTATCACAAGTTATTGTTCTATATAATAATTTGCAAAATATTTTGGAAAAAGAAATTTATTTTAAAGGCAGTATGGATTCGTATTACTATTTCAAAAAAATTGGTGTTATAGATTAACTCTAAAATACGGAATGAACTTTAATAAAAATGCTCATTCCGTATTTAGATATTTCTAACAAGAAATTTGTTTTTTGATACTTATTATTTTATTTTTGCTATTTTCAATACTTGATTCAAAATTGTTAATTTGTTCTTTATATAAATTACTTAATTTAATTTTTTGTTCATTTGTTAAATTCTTTGTTAATTCATACGCGTTATTGTAATTTATCCCCTTTTTTTCTAGTTCATCTTGAATTTTTAATAACAATATATTGTCTGGATCCTCATTATGTTTTATTGAATTTATAAAATTATTTTTATCATTTTTTTCATCACTTGTATTGGTGTTATTGATAAAATAATTTACTTTATTTTTTTTGAGAAACTTTGTTAAAAAAACAAAAAATCTTTTAAAAAATGAAGTATTTTCAACTACTTGTAAACTTTTTTCAATTTCTTCCATTATTCTCTCCTTTTACTCATCATCCATAGAATGCTGTGAATTTGGCATTTGTTGTTCATATTCTTGTGCTAATTTCTTAGCTTTAACATCTTTTTCTCTTAGTTCAACTTTTTTTGTAGCATAATTTACAATACTAGATGCAAATTCATCTTTACCAGTTTGTATCATTGCTTTTTTATATGCTTCTGGTACACTTTGTTCTATATTTGTCATGTTTTCTAATTTTTCAGCTTTTGAGCCGACAACTTTTCCTTTTTGCATAGCAATTTCGCTTTGAGCACTTGCGTCAGCTTTACAAAGTTGTAAAAGCATTTGATAGTCTTCTAAACTCGCATCATAATTTGCAGTATAATTTCCAGAATTTATTTTTGATCGTACTTCATTCATATCTACATCGATTACTATCGGCTTATTTTTAATTCTGAAATCTGGCTTTTGATTATGTGCAAGAGTATAACAAATGGCTCTTATTTGATCTTTATTATATCCCATACCTTCAAAATCAAATCTATTTTCAATAATTTTTTCAGTAACAGTAGCAGGATTTATATCTCTAATAAATTCATGATTTTTCATAAAAGGTGCTAATTTAGATTTGTAACTTATAAAATCATCGTGATGTCCAATATAAAATCCTAATTGTTCAATTTCCTCTTTATTATATCCTAATTCCGCAAGTATAGGTCTTGCAACTTCAACAGAATGCATTGCATGTCCATAAAATACTTGTTGTCCTGTTTGTTCATTAAATTTAGAAACATCGGGTTTTCCTATATCGTGAAAAAACGCAGCTACTCTTAATTTTCTGAATTGTTCTGGTGTTAATCCTTCTGGTCTAATTCCTTCTACTGTTCTTAATGTATGTTCCCACAAATCATAACAGTGGTGTGAATTTTTTTGTTCAAATCCAACCATTTTTGCAACTTCTTCACCTAAATCTTCCTCTATTTCTTCACGAGATTTAGATAAATAATACTCAACGACATCTTCTCTTATAAGACTTTTTTCAAATTGTTCTTTTTTTGAATTTATTATTGTTTCTTCATCTAATGAAAGTACATCACTATATTTTTCTCTTATTTGCTCAAAAAGTTTAAAATCATCAGGACTATTTTTAAAATAATCCTTTAAATAAGTTCTATCAATTGAATTTAAAATATTGGCAATTTCTTCTCCAGGCATATCCTCATATTGACCTATTGGGCAGAAATTAGTACTTTCTCCAAACATATAATTTGAATTCATATCAGGAATTTGATTTCTCAAAATATGCCATATTGTCTCTTGTAAATCTGGTAAATATTGATACCATTCCATTTGATTATCATCGTAATCATAATCATCATATTCATCATCATCATCTTCGTACTCATATTCGTTTTTGTCTTTATTAAAGAATTGTTTTTCATATAATTCATCATAATCAACAATCGAATGACTACTTATATCATACACATATTTCCTTAGATTAACTTTTTCATGTTTATCTTCAGGATGTGTTTTCAATACTGTTGTATCAAACAACTGATCTATATCAAATTCTTCTGTTATTTTATCTTTAGAGCCTAATACAGATTCAAGACCTCTATAATCTTCCATATTTTCTGGATTTCCTTCTGTATAGTCATCCTTTAATCTACTTAAATCTGTAAAATTATTAGATTCAATGTTATATAATTTACCACCAAGTTGAACATATATATGGTATTCATCATAGTCATGTCCTTGATCTCCTGGATAATATGCATCACTCCATTCGTGTTGAATTAATGTTGAAGTAGGATTTCCATATTTTAATAAATATTTTTTTATCATTTCTATTTCTTTGTCTGTCATACTAGCAATTTCTTCTATACCATCTTTTTTTATATGTCTTAATTTTGCTTTTATAATCTCTTGTCGTTTCAATTGAATTTGCTTTTCTAAATCTTCTAATTGCTGATTAATTAGTTCAATTTCATTCATAAAAACAACTCCTTTTTATAATTAATTATACTATATCATTATTTATTATAACAAAAATAAATTTTTTTGTCGATAAATTAATAAAAAATAAACCCCACTTTCGTGAGGTACAGTTTAAACTGTTTTGTGGATGTTAATGTTGTACAACGACTTTGAAATTATTTCCTCGACAACTTGTAATAGTCTTGGTTTGAGCATTGTATTTATACCCTGATGGTAGTTTTAAATACTGTGGTGCAATACCTTTTATTGCTATGGTATCAGCATCCTCAATCTTGAATTGCGCACGGGGATTCAAATCACCCAATACAGCATTAAAACTTTCCACTCTTGCATATTCATTCATAATGCAATCCTCCTTTTTTCTATATGTATAATTTTCTTGTTGCTATAATAAACAGGCAATTGCCTGGAAAAAGGGTTTTTAAGATGTATGTACATCTTTTGTCATTATATCATACTATTTTCTTAAAATCAATTTTTTATGTAAATTTAATATTTGATTTATGATAAAATCAAGTTAAAAATTTTTGTAAATATTCAAAAATTATTTTGCACATATAAAATTAAAAATATAGGTCAAAATTTTAAAAATTTTTGACTTATATTTAATATTATTTTAAAAATACAAAAAAGCAAGTACATTGACAAAGAAAAAGAATATGAATTATGCAAAAATTGTGCCAAATGCTACGTTTCTTGAGTCGTAAAATTATGATTTTGGAAACGAAAATATTACGAATTTAGAATCGGAAAATTTACGAGGAATCAATACTAATAATATAAAATCTAATATATAATGAAAAGTACAATTTTTAATATATTAAATTTATCAAAATTCCTAACATCTTTCCTTCGTAAATAAGCGAAATTAATGATATTCCAGCATATCCTAAAATTAATATAATGACTATAATACATAGAAATTTGTATTATAGTCATTATATTAATTTTATTAAACTTTTTGTGTCGCTTTTCATTTATATTATTGCTTTATTAATTTCATTTTTATTAGAACATCTTCTAAACATTCGTCTTTATCAATAAATATAATATTTTTTATATTATATTCTTTTATTTTAGGATACCATAAATTAATTTTATCTTTTATTGCTTGAGCCCATTCTTCGGTATTTCCTCTATCTATACATCTTTGTTTTAAGACATCTCCGGAATCTAATTTAGGATAAGCTAAATAGAAACTAATATTATTTTTATTAAAATATTCTAATAACTTCCAATGCATAGATGTTAAAACTATATCATATTTTTTTCTAGCCTCTAAAATAGCTTTAATATAGTTTTCAGGAAATTTATCATTTGGTATTCTTTCTTTTTTTCCTTTGTTAGTCTCTATTTCTTCAAGAGTCATTTTATTTTTATACTTCCATTGATATAAACTTGACTCTAAATCTATTATATTATCATATTTTCGTGCTAACGTTGTTTTTCCTAATGCTGTAAATCCTGCTATAATAATTCCTTTTTTCATAAATAATCCCTTTTTTAAAATTTATTTTTTAAAATTCCAATCGATACTTTTATTTTTTTGATTTTCATTTAAACTATCTGGTAATTTATCTGCAATCAAGTTACAGTTAAGTTAAAATTATTCGGAAATTTATCCGATATTTTCGAATAAAATATAGAAACTATTTTATTTTTGTTTTCTTTATATTTTATAATTGTTGTTTGCTTTGTAATAATGTTATTTTCATGATTTTATATTTCTTCCTTTGACTTTTTGAATAAATTATCAGGATTATATTTTTCTTTTAAGTTATTTTGGTATATTTTTTCATTTTGTTCTAATTTAGATAATAATATATTTTTTTCTTCAGTACTATCATTTATATATTTTAAGTATAGATATGATATATATTTTTTTGTATTTTGATTTTCTATTTGATAAATCAAAGGTAAACTACTGTTAAAATCATATTTATAAAGTTTGTCTCGATTCTCTAATATATATTTTTTTAAATCTTCTGGTAATTTATAAAATAATTTCAATTTATTTAAAATCACATATAATTCCGTACAACATTTTGGATCTATAGTTTTAACGGTTTTCATCTGATACCTCCATTTCTTCTATAAGTTGTTTTGAAGTACAATTAGAAATTTCATTGGCAACAGCACGTATTTCTCCAGCCTTAAGTCCAGAATAAGTTATGCTCATTACACAATTGCTTAAATAGCCAATATTATTATGCTCTTGCATTTGCCTATTTGTTTTAATTTCTACATTTTTTCCAGTAAATATTTTAGTTTGTTCATCTATCGAAAGGCTTTCTGGACAAGGGTCTGTAATTTCATCTTTCAATCTTTTTTTAAAACTATCATGTGCAAAATCTTTAGAAGACTTTAAACAAAATGGTAAAGGATATCTCTTTGTTTTTATATAATTAACATCCCATGTTAAATCTGTCCAATATTTTTTTCCATCTAGCATAACCAAATTCCAAGCATGTCCATCTGGATCTTTAAAATTAAATGGTATACCATTCTCAAAATCCGGCATACCATCAACATATTCTGAGTAAATATCTGCACATGCCAATACATTTCGCAAAATATCAGCATATCCAGCACATACACATTGATTTTCTAATAAACCTCCTAGTAAGTTTCTACATGTTATTTGTAAACGTTTATTATTTTTTTCCGAATCAGAAATTGCATTATAATCATAACTAATTTTATTACCTAATATTCTATATATTTGAGCGAAAATCTTTTTTTCTTTGTTAGGATCATTTTCTTTTGGAAACTCAACTTGTGATAAAATATTATCAATTTCCTTTCTAATATTTTCATATTCAATTCTTGTATAAGGATTTCCTTGTTGCTCTTTAGTATTATCACCATCTTCAATCTGTACTATTGATATGCATTGATGATGTGACATTTCTTCAATACTTAGCTCACTTGCATTTTTAATTTTAACTTTTGTTGGTACTGTTAATTGATTATCAGTATTAATTTTTTTTAATATTGCAGGTGTAGAAATTAAGGTAATATTACTTTTACCGTTTAATAAATTAATAATCTGTTCTGCATTTGTAAAATCACAGTTATCTTTCAATTCTATATTTAAGTTTGTAATATTATCAAAATCTATAGTTCCCATAAGACGTAAATAATCATTTAAATTTACACACTTTTCTGAATAAATTCCGTGTTATCGTTTGCAAGTTTTCATCTGAAAATACAACTCTACCATTTGTCTTTTTTATTAATTCAATTGCATGACTATAATATAAAGGATCAATTTTATTTCTTTCTAATGAAATAAAAGTATCTTGAGGTATATCTGATATAATTGTTGGGTTAGAAATATTACACTTTTGTAGATTACAATGATGTAAATTTTGAAATCTTGAAAATAGCTCTGAATGTTCCTTTGATAAATCAACACCTGTTAATGAAAATATTTTAACATCTTCATTGAGATGTTCTAAAAAAGACAAATCTACTTTTGATGCTTGATTTCCTTTTGAATTCATTGAAAAACTAAATAAGATTAATTTCATATTATCTAGAAGTTTTGAAAGTTGATTTGTAATATCAATTAATTCTTCATCATTTGTATTTTTTACAATAAGAGAAATTCTTAATGTTTTAAGTTTTCTTAATGTTTCTACTGGTACTTCTGCACTTTCCCAGTCTTCTGCATATTCAAGTCCATCTAATCTTAAGTGTTTATCATCTTCTCTCCAAAGTTGATTATTATAGTCCATTATTGAAGCTTCTATACTTTCTAATAAATTCCAATTAGTAATTAACATTTAAGTTTTCTTTTTTAATAATTATTCAATAAAATTTTATCATAACAAATTTTATTGTCAATAATTTTTTGCTTTATTAGACCTATTATTTCTTTCTATTTAATTGATAATAAAATGTATTTTTTGTTACTTTTAAGCCGCTAATATTTTATAATTATTACCAAACATTAAATTGTATAAATACTCAACTAAAAAATAAACATAATAAAAAACAAAACATATAATATATAAAGACAATAATAAATAGGAGAGATATTGATATGAAAAGGAAAATATTAGTGGTGTTAATAATTATTCTTTTTTCAATAATGAATGTTTGTATTTATAAATTATATGTAAAAAATATAAAAATGCAAAACGAAATAGATGAGTTACAGATAAGAATTAGTAATAAAGTTGAAAATGAAATTATAATATCAGAGGAAACAAAAAAGTTATCTGAGCAAACAAAAGAAATAGTAAATAGAAATGAAAAATTATCTACTACTGAAGAAATAGAAAGTACAGAACAAGAAGAAAAAAATATAACAGATAATGAAGCATTAGAAACAGATGCAATAGTTGATCAAGAAAATATAAGTTATGAGGGAGATCATACAGGTGAAGGTTTATCTTTATTAGGTAAATATCAAGGATTAACATATTATAATCAAGCAGATGGTAGATGGGCTAATATAATGTATTCTAGTATAAATAATAAGACTCAAACAATGAAAACTAGTGCTTGTGGACCAACAACTGCTGCAATGATTGTTTCAAGTGCAAAAGGTGCAATATTACCTACTACAATGGCAAGATTAAGTGTAGACAATGGATATAGAACTGCTAATAGTGGAACAGCTTGGAGTTTTTATTCTTTTGTAGCTGATTATTTTAAGTTCTCAGAATTTTATAGTATAAATTCTTTTGATAAAGCAATGGAGTATTTGAAACAAAAAAATAATTCAGGAACAAGTAAGTATTATATAGCATGTTCAGTAGGAAGCGGGTTATTTACAACAGGTGGTCATTATATAATGCTAGTTTCAAATAATAATAAAATTATAAGAGTTTATGACTCATATTTATATAAAGGAAAATTCAATACAGCTAGTCGTAAAAGTGCAGATGTAAGAGTTGATGGAAATAATGAATATTTAACAGAAGAGAATTTTAAGAGATATTCTAATTATAAACATTTTTGGGTGTTTTCAAATGATGAAGGAAACTTAGAAAATAAAAATAATAATAGTGATAATAATAAGAAATATAAAATGTATGTAAATACAAAAAATAAAAATTTAAATGTAAGAAGTGAACCAAATGGGACAATTGTTAGTAGTCTTACAAAAGGAACAGAAGTAATTGTTATTGAAACAATGGGAGGTTGGAGTAAAATAGGAACAAATGAATGGGTTTCAAGTAATTATTTAACAAATAATTATGTATTAATATCAAAAGATTATGTTGAAGGACAATATAATAAGTATAGTATTGGTAAATATAAAGTAATAACAAATATAAATGTGAGAAATGGAGCTAGTACAAAATATTCTAGAAAAAGTTATAGGCAATTATCTGAAAATGCAAAATTACAAAACAGAAGATTAGGTGGACAATATAATGGCTATAGAAAAGGTGTTATATGTACAGTAATTAGAACAAGTGGTGATTGGGGATTAACAAAATCAGGTTGGATATGTTTAAAATATTGTAAAAAAGTAAGTTAATATAATAATATAATTTTTTATGTGCAAGTTATTAATATTTTAAATTACAAATAAAGGTTTTATATAATTTTTTTGATTTTAAGAATTAATTAATTAAAAAATAAAAAGACCTTGTACACAAGGTCCTTTTTATATAGTAGAAAGTTTTAAAGATTTCTATTATATAATAATTTGCAGAAAAACTATTATGATGCATAATAGAGAGCTGCTAACAAAGAAAAGTAACCATCAAAAAATAAAATTTTATCTAATTCCTTTTTTTCTTCTTCTGTAACATTATTAGAGGAATAATATTTTAAAAAATTATCAAATCCTCCTTTTTCATTAATTAGCTCCCGTACTTTTTCTTTTGATGTAGTAACCATGTCTTTCCCTCCTAAAAGTAATAATATAGCATTATAGCAATTTGTAAAATTTATATAATAAAAATTATATGAAAAGATATTTTTTATATATGAAAAATAAAAAAATTATATAAATAAAAGAACTAGATAGCCAGTTAAGAAGGAATCTAGTTCAATAAACAAAAAATAAAGCATATAAATATATGATTTATATTGGTATTGTAGCAAAAAGGAAGATATAAGTCAACAAAAAAACAAAAAAACATTAAAATTTAGCAGGTTACATTAAAAATTTCTAAATCCTTAAGAGCTGGGTCATACAGATTTTTTCCATCATAATTAAATCTAGATCCATGGCATGGACAATCCCAAGTTTTATCTAAATCATTCCAAGAAAGTAAACAACCTAAATGAGTACACATAGGTTTAACTGCATAAATTTTTCCGTTAATATCTTTGTATATTCCAATTTTAGAGCCATTTATATCAATAATTCCTCCGGAATTATTTTCTATTTCTTTTAATTTATCTGGTGCTATTTTTAATTTATTTATTAATAAGGAATAAGAACTCTCTTTTAAAATATTTTTCATTTCCCATCTATTTTTTATTGGACTCATTCTAGTCGAAGAAAAAATATTTTCATATTCATTTTTTTTGTTATTAATTAAATCACAAATAATATTCGCAGCAACATTTGATGTAGTCATTCCCCATTTATTAAAACCTGTACCAATAAAAATATTTGGCATTAAATTAGAAAAAGGACCAATGTATGCAACTTTATCTAATGTTATGCAATCTCTTGTATTCCATCTATAAAGAGTTTGACTATTTGGATAAATTTTTTTGATTTCTTTTTCCAAAATATCATATGTTGATTGCATATTAGCACCTTGCCCAGTTTTGTGTCCAACACCTCCAAATAGTAAAATTTTATCATTATTATATTGTGCTGTTCTAAATGAAAATGTAGGGCTTTCAGCATTAATATACATTCCATTAAAAAGTTTAGAGTTTGTTTTTACACCTATTACATAAGAAGTATCTTGGTACATTTTTGTAAAATAAAATCCGGGAATATTTATAAAAGGATAATGACTTGCTAAAACTACATATTTAGATAAAATTTTATTTTCATTTGTATAAACAATATAACCGTTACTGCCTTGTTTAACATTTGTAGCAGTTGTGTTAATAAATATTTTTCCTTTATTTTGCAATATACAGTTAGCCAAGCCTAACATATATTTTCTTGGATGAAATTGAGCTTGATTAGGAAATTTTATAGCTCCTAAATTTTTTATTGGTAATTCGATATTTGATACAAATTGTGCATTAAAATTTAAAGAATTAACAGCAGTTACTTCTTTTTCTATTTTTGGTAATTCAGTTAAATTATTTGTATACACAAAATTATCTTGATACTCAAAGTCACAATCTATGTTTTCCATATCAATTATTGATTTAATATTATTTATTGCATCTTGATTTGCATTTAAGTATTTTCTTGCAAAATCAATTCCAAAGGATTCGATTAAATAGTTATAAATTAATCCATGTTGACTTGTGATTTTTGCAGTAGTATATCCACTTGCTTTTTCACCAATATTATTTTTATCAATAATGACAACATTAAAACCTTTTTTTGTTAAGTAATAAGCTGTGGTTAGTCCAAACATTCCAGCACCAATTACACATATATCAGCAGATATGTCTTCGGTTAGAGAAGATAGATCTTTCAAATTTTCTGATGTATCAATCCAATAAGATTTCAATATAAAAACCTCCTTTTCATTAGTATTACCTAAATATTGGAATAAATTCGAAAATATATGGAAAAATTATTAGTAAAGTGATATACTGTAAAAAAATTTAGGAGGTAAATGTATGGAAGAAAAATTATCAGACAAACTTTTTAATAAGAAAAAAGTTGGATGGGAAGATATTAGCCCTGAAGAAAAAAATGAGATATTTGTATTTTGCGATGGATATATGAAATTTTTAAATAAAGCTAAAACAGAAAGAGAATTTATAGCACAAGCCAAAATAAAAGCTAAGGAAAATGGATATAGGGATATATCAGAATTTGATTCTTTAAATGTTGGAGATAAAGTATATTTTATAAATAGAGATAAAAGTATGTATTTAGCAATAATAGGATCAGAAAAAATTGAAAACGGAATGCATATTATTGGATCACATGTTGATTCACCTAGATTAGATTTAAAACCAAATCCAATATATGAAGATGGTGGATTTGCATATTTTAAAACACATTATTATGGAGGAATAAAAAAATATCAATGGACAACAATTCCTATTAGTATTCATGGAGTTATAGTAAAAGCAAATGGAGAAAAAATAACTGTAAATATAGGTGAAGATGAGAATGATCCGATATTTACAATAACAGACTTATTGCCACATTTAGCTCAAGATCAAATGCAAAAAAAATTAAGTACTGCAATTGATGGAGAGGAAGTATTCCTTATGAAAATAAAGAAGAAAGCGATAGAGTTAAATTAAATATATTAAAACTTTTAAATGATAAATATGGTATTACAGAAACAGATTTATTAAGTAGTGAGATAGAACTAATTCCAGCATTTAAAGCTAGAAGTTTAGGATTTGATAGTAGCATGGTGGCAGCATATGGTCAAGATGATAAAGTTTGTGCATATGCATCACTAGAAGCAATGATGCATTTACAAAATGTAAAAAATACAGCTATATGCATATTAGCAGACAAAGAAGAAATAGGAAGTATGGGAAATACAGGAATGGAATCTCATATGTTTGATTATTTTATATCAGAATTATTAAATAAAATTGGAGAAAATAGACCTAATTTATTAGATAAAGTATTCTGTTATTCAAAAATGTTATCTTCAGATGTTGATGCAGGATTTGACCCAATATATGCAAGCGTTTCCGATAAAAATAATGCAGGATTTTTAGGAAGAGGTATAGGACTTAATAAATATACTGGTGCAAGAGGAAAATCTGGTGCTTCTGATGCAAACGCAGAATATGTTGCATGGATTAGAAATGTTTTAGAGAAAAATGATATTAAATATCAAATATCAGAACTTGGAAAAGTTGACATTGGTGGTGGAGGAACCATAGCTTACATTTTAGCTAACAAAGGTGTAGATGTAATTGATTGTGGTGTTCCAGTCCTTTCAATGCATGCTCCATATGAAGTGACAAGTAAGTATGATATTTATTCTGCTTATAAAACTTATAAAGCTTTTTGGCAGGAATAAAAATATAGAAAAAAGACTTTGAATTTCAAAGTCTTTTTTAATCCTCAGTAAAATATAAGGATTACAGTTATATAGTATATAACTGTTTAGAGGTTAATTGTTTTATATTTTTCTGTTTCTAAGAGTAGATCTTTTAATATCTACCTTATACAGATTCTCCTTGTAATCCGGAATCCGCTTTTTGGATGGATACATAATAGGAAGAAGAGGGTGAACTGGATGTCTGCGAGTTTGTCTGTTCATATAACAAAACCTCCTTTATATTATATAGTGAAGAAATTGTAACATAATAAAACTTAAAAATCAATAATTAAATATTATTACATAAAATAAAAAAACTAGTATTTTAATAAATACTAGTTTTTTGGTGAGCCAGGAGGGGTTCGAACCCCCGACCCCAGGCTTAGAAGGCCTGTGCTCTATCCAACTGAGCTACTGACCCAAGTTCCTTAACACAACATATATAATAACACAAAAAAATAATAAAGTCAACAATTGCCAAAAAATTTTTTTTATAGTAAAATTTAATAAGATTACAGGAGGAAGAAATGGAAGAAACAAAAGAAACAAAAATGTATAATTTAATATGGTATTTTATTGTATTTAGTATATTAGGAATGGTAATAGAAACATTATATTGTTATATAACAACTGGTGTAATTGAAAGTAGAAAAGGATTGATATGGGGGCCATTTTGTCCTGTTTATGGAGTTGGAGCAGTTGTTTTAATATATGCATTAAATAGATATAAAAAAAATTGGTTATTACTTTTTATAACAGGAACAATTTTAGGTAGTATTGTAGAATATATACTAAGTTTTGGATTAGAAGCAATTTATGGAATAAGATTTTGGGAATATTCATATATTGCAGAAAATTTAAATGGTAGGATCTGTATTCCATATTCTATATTTTGGGGAATGTTATCTATATTGGTAATAGAAATAGTTAAACCTTTAATTGATAAATTAATAAATTTAATACCTCAATACTTTGGAAAAAAATTAGAAATAGCATTAATAATATTTTTAACATTAGATACTTTTTGTACAATTTATGCAATTGAGGTTTGTAAAAATAATGTAGTATTATCAAATAATGAAATAGAAACAGAAAATTATATTGAAAAAAATTTACAAAATATTGGAGAGCAACTTTTTCCAACAGAAAAGGTTTTAAAAACTTTTCCTAATTTAAGAGTAAAAAATAATGGCAAAGAAATTTTTATTAGAGATTTAATAGAAAATAAATAATAAAAAACTCAAATTATTTAAATAGTATTTAATAATTTGAGTTTTTTATATATTGGGAAAATTATATAAATTTTCTAATATATATAAGTACATTACACAGAAAATTTATTTTATAAATTTTTGCACTTTAATAAATATTATACTTTATTTATAAACAATAAAAATAATCCAATTAATCCAAAGCAAAGGAAAATACAATTAGAAATAAATTCAATAAATTTTGTAGATATTTTGCTTCCTAATAATTTTCCAAAAAAGATAGCTAATGAGTCACTTAATACCATGCCAGTAATAGAACCTAAAATTAGTGGTATTTTATAATTAGGATATTGAATTCCTAAACCTAAAGAAGCTAAAAATGTTTTATCACCTAATTCTCCAATCACAATGCTAATTGCTACAATAAAAATATAATTTAAAGATAGCAATTTAGATTTATTCAAAAAGTTATTGTTATTTGATTCTTCTTTAAAAGCTTCATTCTTTTTAGGTAAAAAACCAATTATTCCAAACAAAAGAAAAGTTATATATGTTGCAAGTTTTAGAATAAAATGCAAATTTTGATTTTCTAAATTTCCAATTTTACTTCCAAATAAAATTGCTAATCCATGACTAAAAAATGTTCCTATAGCAATTCCTAATAATATATTGCTTGTTTTACTTTTTGATGAAAAAGACAAAACAAGTAATTGAGTTTTATCACCAAGTTCAGAAAAAAATATAAAAGAAAATGCAATAAAAAAAGAATAGATAAAATCCATAGATTCCTCCTAAAATAAAGCTTATTAATAAATATTCAATATGTTAAATATAAATGCAAAAAAAGAATAATAAATTTAAAACTCTTACGGAATTAAGAAAAAATAGAATAATTAATGTTAAAATTTGTGAAAATTATGTGAAATATATTTACAATAAAAATTATAAATGGTAATATTTACAAAGAATAAAAAGAAGGAGGAATCTTTTGTGATTAAGGTACAAAATATTACAAAAAAATACGGAAACTTTGTAGCCGTAGATGATATCAGCTTTGAAATAAAAAAAGGAGAAATTGTTGGTCTATTAGGAGAAAACGGTGCTGGAAAAACAACTACAATGAACATGATAACAGGTTTTATAGAGCAAACAGATGGAAAAATTTTGGTGGACGATATTGATACTTTAAAAAGACCTAAAAAAGCTAAACGTAAAATTGGATATATGCCAGAGGGAGTACCATTGTATTCTGATTTAACAGTAAAAGAATTTGTTATATTTATGGCAGAAATTAAAAATGTAAAGAGAAAAGAAAGAAAAGACAAAGTAGAAAAAACATTAAAAGAAACAGGATTATTTGATGTTCAAAATAAATTAATAAAAAATTTATCTAGAGGATATAAACAAAGAGTTAGTTTAGCAGGAACATTAGTAAGTGATCCAGAGATATTAATTTTAGATGAACCAACAGTTGGACTAGACCCAAAACAAATAACAGAAATAAGAAGTTTGATAAAAAAATTTGGAAAAAAACATACTGTAATTTTAAGTTCACATATTTTGTCAGAAGTTAGTCAAATTTGTGACAAAGTAATAATTATAAATAAAGGAAAAATTGTAGCAATAGATACTCCTAAACATTTAGAAGAAAAAGTTGCAAATGATAATTCAATATATATAACAATTGAAGATAAAGATAATAAGATAAATGAAATGAAAAATAAAATAGAAGATATTAAAGATATTAAATACATTGAAGACAATGAAGATGGAACAAAGAAATATATGATTGTTGGTGAAGAAGGTAAAGACCTAAGAAAAGAAATATTTGATGTGTTTGCTAAAGAAGGAATAACAATATTTGAAATGAAGAAAGCAGATAGTACATTAGAAGATGCATTTATTAAATTAATAGAAGGAGGAGATAAATAAATGTTAGCAGTAATAAAAAAAGAGTTAAAAGGTTATTTTTTATCACCAATAGGATATATTTTTATAGGACTTTTTTTGATAATGATGAGTTTGATATTTAGTTCAGAAATATTAAATTATTATAGAACAAATAATTTTGAATATATTTTCTTTTCTGGAGCTACAGTATTAACATTTGTTATTCCTGTAATAACAATGAGAGCCTTTTCAGAAGAAAGAAAAAATGGTACAGAACAATTATTAGTTACATCACCACTTAGTTTGACTAAAATTGTAATAGCTAAATTTATAGCTGCAACGATAGTTGTTGTAATTACAGAAATATGTACATTATTATATTTTGCAGTGTTATCATATTTTTCAATGCCAAATATTCCAATTGCATTATGTACTTTATTAGGTTTTTTATTATTAGCAATGGCATATATTTCATTTGGTATATTTGCATCAAGTATTACAGAAAATCAAATTGTAGCGTTTGTAATTACTGTAGGATTTTTTATAGCATCATGGTTTTTACCACAAGTAAGCTCAATTTTTGATAATTTTTCTTTAATAAATATATTTTCAGGATTTCCTTATGGACAAATTAATATTGCAGATACTGTTACTATGATTTCATTTACAGTTTTGTGTTTAATTTTAACAATAATAGTATTGCAAAGAAGAAAAAGTATACAATAATTTGAAGGGAGAATAAAAGTGAAAAAAGTATTTAAGAAAATTTTAAATGGATTTAAAAAAGTAATAACAGTTATTAAGAAAAAATGGCTTGTAAAAACAGCTACAACAGTATTATTAATGGCAATATTTGTAGCAATATTTGTTTTAATAACAACGGGTATGAAATCTTTAAATTTAAATCCTATAGATGTAACTTCTGAAGGAGTAAATTCACTTACTCAAGAAACTAAAAATAAATTAAAAAATATAGACAAAGAAATAAATATATATTTAATAAATTATACAGAAAATGATAGTACATATAAATTAATAATGCAGTATGAAAATATAAACAAGAATATAAATGTAGAATTAGTTGATATAAATACAAGAACTGATTTAGCACAAAAATATAGTGTTTCATCAAATGATAGTGGAGTTATTGTTGTTGAAGGAAATGATAAATTTAAAAAGTTATCAAGTAGTGATTTATATACATATGATTATAGTTCATATGATACAATAGACTTAACAGAAGAAAAAGTAACATCTGCTATTACTAATTTAGTTGCTGCTAAGGTATCAAATGTATATGTGTTAGATAGCTACTGTCAAGAATATTTTACAATTGATAAATATATGAGTGGATTAAGTAATTATATGGGGCAAGAAGCTTTAAATGTACAAGATTTAGATATTTTAGTGACAGGTAAAGTGCCAGAAGATTGTGAACTTTTGTTGATAGTATCACCATTAAAGGATTTTGAAGCACAAACAGCAGATGAAATTATAAATTATATTAATAATGGTGGAAATATTTTGTGGTTACAAGGAGCATATGGAAAAGAATTAAGTATGCCTAATGTTCAAAGAGTATTAGATGTATACGGAATAAAAGCATTTACACCTGGTTATGTAATAGAAACAAATTCTAAAAATACTTTAAGTGGATATTTAGATGCACTTGTATTAAATATTGAAAGTAATGAGGTAACAGGAACAGAAACTTTAAAATCAGTATTATTAGATTGTACAAAGATAAATATATCAGATGATGATACACTTAAAAATTTAAATGTTACAAAAACAAATATTATAAGTACAGATAGTACAGCTTTATATAGATCAGATTTTACATCAAGTTCTTCTAGTAAAATAGACTCTGATGAACAAGGTGAATTTACTCTAGGGGCATTGTTTGAGAAAAAAATTGGTACAGATGAAGATAGTAAGACATCAAAATTAGTTATGTATTCTAATGATTATTTTGCTTCTAGTATACCTTATACACAAATGTATACAGATGGATGGATTGATTTATATAATAATAAAGACATTGCTTTAAATACAGCATTATATTTAACAAATAGTGATGTAAGCTTAACTATAAGAAAAAATACAAATACAAAGAATTTTACAATGACAAATCAAGAATATTCAATAATATTAACAATAGTATTTGTAGTACCTATTTTAATTATTATAATAGGAATTGTAGTATGGCAAGTAAGAAGAAGAAAAAAATAGAATATTTTTGTAAAAACTACCATAAAATATAATTGGAGTTTTTTATGAATAATGTAATAAAAATAGTATTTGTAATTATAGGAACGGTTATAGGAGCTGGTTTTGCATCTGGTCAAGAGATATATACATTTTTTTATTCTTATGGAATAAAAGGATTATTAGGTTTGGTAATTTGTAGTGTTTTACTTAGTATAATTATGTATAAAGTTTTAAAAATATTAATAGAAAATAAAAATATAGAAAATTACAAGGAATTTTTAGATGAAATTATACAAAATAAATTAAGTAGAAAGTATTTAAATGTTAAATTTGTATTAAATAATATTATTAATATATTTTTATTAATAACATTCTATATCATGGTAGCAGGATTTGGTGCTTATTTTGCACAGGAGCTACAAATTAACAATTTAATTGGATGCGTTATTATTGCATTATTAAGTTTTATTGTGCTTATGACAAGTGTTAAAGGTGTAATAAAAGTAAACGAAATATTAACGCCTATATTAATAATATTTATAACAACAGTAGGTATTATGAATTTTATTAAATTAGATTTGGAAAGTGCTATTAGTTCAATTACAGTAGCAAAGAATTACGGTTGGTTTATAAGTAGCATTTTATATTGTAGTTATAATTCAATATTGTTAATTCCTGTATTAATAACTTTAAGTAAGATTATAAAAAATAAAAAACAAGCACAATTAACAGCTATTATAAGTGGGGGAATAATATTAATAATATCAGTTTGTATATTTTTTATGCTTACAAGAATTGATATAGATGTTGCTAAGTTGGAAATGCCAGTAGTTTATGTTATAAGCAATTTTTTTAAAAATTTAAAAAAATTATATGGTTTAATTATATTATCATCAATATTTACGACTAGTATATCAATAGGAGTGAGCTTATTAGAAAATATATCAAAAGACAAAATTAGTTATACACAAATTGCTTTAATTATGTGCATAACTAGTGTTCCAATTTCAAAAATAGGATTTTCAAATTTGATTGTAGTAATTTATCCTTTTTTTGGCCTATTAGGAATATATCAAATTTATAAAATTATATTAAAAAAATAGGATAAAATATTGAAAAAAATTACAAAAACTGATATAAGTATACTAATATAAATTGAGGAGAAACAAATGAAGGATTATTGGAATGATAAAGTGCCAGTTAAAAAATTAAACAAGAAAAAGATATCGATTACAATATATATTTTGATATTAATTATTGTATTAATTGTATTGTTTTGCTTATATATATCAAGTCAATATGCCAGAAATTGGATAGATAAAAATATTTTAAGAAAAGAGATAAATCAAAACAATGTTTCAACTATAGACTTAGATTCTGAAAATAATTATAAAATATATGCTTATGATAAAAATATTGCTGTATTAAATCATAATACATTGAAAATTTATAATGATAATGGAAAAGAAGAAAAAAGTTTAGATGTACAAATAAATAATGCTATTTTTAAGTCTAACAATAAATTTCTTGTTATTGCAGAAGAGAAAGGACAAGAAGTATATGTAATATCAGGTACAGAAATATTATGGAAAGGACAAGTAGATGGAAATATTTCTCAAATACATGTTAATAAAAATGGATATGTTGCAATAGTCATAACAGATACAAGTTATAAAACAGTAATAAATTTTTATAACCCAAATGGAGAAAGAAAATTTGTTACATTTTTATCAAGTACAAGAGTAGTAGATACAAGTATTTCTAATGATAATAAATATTTAGCAATAGCAGAAATAGATAGTTCTGGATCATATATACAATCAAATGTAAAAATAATATCCATAGAAAAAGCAAATGATAAATCTAATACAGGATTAGATGATTCAATTACATATATATACAAAGCAGATGCTAATAGATTAATAACTAATTTAAGGTATCAAGATAAAAATAATTTGATTTGTAAGTACAATGATGGAATTGATTTAATTAATAATAATGAAAATACTAGTTTAGTGACAATAGGTGATAAAAAAACAACATTTATGTCTATTAAATTATCTAATAATGTAGTGAGTGTAGAAGAAAAATCATCAGGTTTATTTACTGCTGATTCAGTTGTAAAAATAATGAATACTACAAACAAAAAGGAAAATTTATATAATGCAGATGGTGTGGCAAAAGATATAGTAACTTATGATGATATAATAGGTTTGAATTTTGGAACAGAAATACATTTTATTAATACTAATGGATGGTTAATAAAAAAATATATAGCAAACCAAGAAATAACTAATGTGGTATTATCAGGAAAGATTGCTGGAATAATTTACAGAGATAGAATTGAGATTGTTAATTTATAGGAGGCAAAAATGGGAATAATAATAGATATAATATTTATTTGTATACTAGCGCTTAGTATATATTTGGGGTATAAAAAGGGATTAGTAAAAGTAATCTTCAATGTTTTTGCGTTTTTAATAGCTATAATATTAACTGTAATATTGTATAGACCAATTACCAATGTGGTAATTAATAATACAGAATTAGATGAAAAAATAGCAAATGTAATAATAGAAAAGGGAACAGTAGAAGTAGAAAATTCTTCAGAAAACAAAACAATTGATAAATATGTAGAAAATACTAAGAAGAATATACAAAATGATGTGGTAAATACAACTGCAAAATCTCTTTCAGAAAATCTTGTCGGAATAATTGTTATGTTATCATTATTTATAATATTGCGAATAGTACTAATTGTTATAGCATTTTTTGCAAATTCTTTAGCAGAATTACCTATAGTAAAACAGTTTAATAAAGTAGGAGGAACAATCTATGGAGTACTAGAAGGAATAATTATAGTATTAGCAGTATTAGCAATTGTATATTTTATTTCTTCAATAACAAAGGATTCTAATATAGTTTCAGTAATAAATACATCTATTATAACAAAATATGTTTACTATAATAATCCGATTTTAAATATTATATTTTAATAATTATATATTTTAGCAACTAAAATAGGAGTTGATTTTTTGGACAAAAGTGAGAATTTGAATTATTTGAATTCTAAAAACAAAAATAAAAAAAATTATAAAAAAAATAATAGATACAAAAATAATTCTAAAAATAATGTGAATAAGAAAAAAGGACTAAAAACTTTTTTAATAATAATTTTAATTATATGTATAATAATAGCATCATATGTTGCATATAGCACATATAAAAACGGTTGGGGATTGAGTGGAATGATAGCAACTGCAATAGGCCATGATACTAAAACAAAGGAACATTTAGAAGAGTTTAGAGTGCTACTATTAGGAGTTAGCACAGATATATCATCTAAATTAACAGATACAATAATAGTTGCATCTTATAATCCTAAAAACCAAACAGCTAATTTGCTTTCTATACCTAGAGATACTTATATAGGTACTAATAGGAATAAAGCAGATTCGTATGATAAAATAAATTCATTATATCAGAAAGGGCCGGACAAGATTTTAGAAGAAGTAAATGAAATTACTGGACTAGATATAAAATATTATGTTGTTATAGAAACTGGAGCACTTGTTGATTTGGTAAATGCAATTGGTGGAGTTGACTTTGATGTTCCAATAGATATGGATTATGATGATCCTACTCAAGATTTGCATATACATTTGAAATCAGGTATGCAAAAATTAAATGGTAATCAGGCTGAACAAGTTGTAAGATTTAGACACAATAACAATGGAACAACATATTCTTCTGAATATGGAAATAATGATATAGGTAGAATGAAAACTCAAAGAGCATTTTTAACACAGGTTTTAAAACAAACTATAAATTTAAAAAATATATTTAAAATAAATGAATTAATAGATATAGCTTATAAAAATGTTCAGACAAATATAAATGTAGATAATGCTAAAGATTATATTCCATATATTATAGAGTATGATATAAGCCAATTACAATCTACCACATTGCCTGGTGAGCCAGAAAAAATAAATGGATTATGGTTCTTTAATTATAACCAAAAAGAAACTAAACAGCTTGTTGAAGAGTTATATTATTCTGATAATATTACTTTAGATAATGAAAATAATGAAATAACTCAAACAAATGATGTGTCTACACAATTATCAACCCAAAGCGATATAAGAATAGAATTATTAAATGGAAGCGGGAAAAGTATTAATTTAACAAAAGCTACAAATCAATTAAAGCAAAAAGGTTACAATGTATATAAAACGGGTACGACTAGTACTATAACAAAAACAAAAATAAAAAACAAAAAAAATTGTAGTATAACTATTTCTAATGATATAAAAGATGTATTAGGAGTAGGAACAATAGAAAATAGTTATAATAGTTCAAGCACAATTGATTATACTATTATAATAGGAAAAGATTATAAAGGAGAATAAAAAAATGGAAGATGAATTATTAAAAAGAATAGAAAAGATATTAAGTGATAAAAAAGCAGAAAATATATTAACATATGATGTTAGAGATAAAAGTTCACTTGCAGACTATTTTGTAATTGCAACAGGTACATCAAGTACACATATTAAAGCATTAGCTGATAATTTAGATACAGATTTAAAAAAAGAAAATATAATGCCAAGAAAGATTGAAGGTTATAACACAGGTAGTTGGATTTTACTTGATTATAACGAAGTAATTGTTAATATTTTTACAGAATTAGAAAGACAAAAGTATAATTTAGAAGAGATTTTAGAAAAAACTCAAAATAATAATGATTAAGAAAAACAATTATTATATTAAAATTATTTATATCAGAGAATTAATAAAAGAAGTTCTCTTAAAAAGAAGAACTTCTTTTATTATTAATACATTAATTTTTTTCTTTTCTTTTTATTTTTCTTAAATGAAATTAACTTATATATAACAAATAATACTATTAACAATAAAATTATTTGTGTTAATTGTATAGTAAAAGTTGATTTTTCTACATCATTTGCTGCAATTAAATCAGCAGAATATTCTATATCATCAACAACATATTTTACCTTTCCTACAATAGTTCCTTTTGAAATAGGAGCAGTTAAATTATTATTTATATTTATAGTAGGTAAAATGTTATTATTTATTTCAGATTGTTTTATTAGTACTGTTATATCTTGTGAAATTGATAAATCTAATTTTTTTGTTTCCTTAGTAGCTTTGGCTATATCAACTTCTGTTATTTTATCATCTTTACTTTTTAATTTTTTTATTGTGTAATTTGAATATCCATATTCAAAAAGATTTTTAGAATCAATATATCTTGCACTTAAGCCATCGTTTGTTTGTGCTGCTCCCAAAACTACAGCTAATGTTTCAAAACCATCTTTATTACTTGCAGAAATTAGACAATTTTTAGCCTGACTTGTATATCCTGTTTTAATACCAATTGCATACTTGTAATAATAATTATCTTTTCTATTTGTATTATTTACTTTTAATAAATCATTTGTATTTGTAAAGGTTCTTTCATCATATTTATTTGTTGCGTTAATATGACATGTTTTTTGAGAAACCATATATCTAAATGTGCTATTTTTCATACAATATCTAGCTATTAGACTTAAATCATAAGCAGTTGTATAATGATCATCATCGTGTTTACCACTTGGATTTGTAAAATGAGTATTTTTACAACCAATTTCTTGAGCTTTGGTATTCATCATTGATGCAAAGCTTTCAATAGATCCCCCAACATGTTCTGCTAAAACATTTGCTGCATCATTTGCAGAATGAACTAATAAAACTTGCAAAAGTTCTTCTATTGTTAATTCTTCTCCTATTTGCAATGCTGCATTAGAGTAGCCAGACGGTACAGACATAACAGCGTTATAGCTAACAGTTGCTTTATCTGTTAATTCACAATTTTCTAAAGTAAGTATAGCTGTTAATATTTTTGTTGTGCTTGCTGGATACATTTTTTGATTTGCATTTTTTTCGAAAAGAATCTTTCCAGTTGAAGAGTCTACTAGAATAGCAGCTTCAGAATTTATAAATAAACTAGAATTGCTATTAGAATCAGTAGCAAAGCTATATGAATTAAATAAAAGTAAAAATGTTGTTAATAAAAAAACAAATAATCTTTTGAATCTCATCTTAAAATCTCCTAAAAAAAATCTAAAGATAATATATATTATTTTTAGACAAAATTCAATCTTTTTACTAAAAATATATAAATAAAATATAAGGAGGAAAAAATGAATAATTTTAAAAATAATAAAAAAATTATAATAATAGTGTTTATAATAATTATAGGAATTATAATATATTTTTTATATAATAATTTTTATTTTGAGGATACAGGAACGGATATGGTAAATGATATTTTGATAAAAGAAGAAAATACTATAAAAGAAAATAGTATTATAGAAAGCAAAGAGGATAATAAAGTGATTATACATATTACTGGTGAAGTTAATAATCCAGGAATAATTGAGTTAGAATCTGGTGATAGAATTTTTAATGCAATAGAAAAAGCGGGAGGGGCAACTAAAAATGCAGATACATCAAAAATAAATTTGGCTCAAGTTGTGGAAGACGGTATGAAAATAAATGTGCCTAATTTAAATGATAAAGAAACTGTTACAGAAGAAACAGTTCCTACTGTAAGTAACAGTAATAATATACAACAAAAGAAACAAAGTATTGTTAATATTAATAGTGCGAGTCAAACTGAATTAGAGACTTTGCCTGGAATAGGCCCGTCAATTGCCAGTAAAATAGTAAATTATAGAAAAGAAAAAGGAAAATTTTTAAAAATTGAGGATATTAAGAATGTTAGTGGAATAGGTGAAGCTAAATTTGAAAAGATTAAAAAATATATAAGTGTTAAATAAGTAAGTATAAATAAAAACCTCTTCTAATATAGCACTGCTAATTAGAAGAGGTTTTTGTTAAGTTAAAAGTTATTTAAATTATAAAAATATCTATAAATATCTCCCCAGTTATTTACTTCGTGGATTAATTTTGATTCAGGTAATTTTTTCATATTAGTATCTCTAAAGTACAATGTTTTTATTCCACCATTTACTAATTGTTCAATATTATTATAGTCATCATCTATCATAATATCAATGTTTTCATTTTTACAAATTTCTAATTTATTATAAATTTTCCAATAATATTTATCAAATTTGATATTATTCTTTTCCAATAATTCTTTTGCTATATCAATCATTTCATCAAAAAAACCACCTCTTGCAGTAATTACAACAAATTCATGTCCTTGTTTTTTTAATTTATCAAATATAATTTTAAATCCAGGCATTAAATTACTTTCTATGGCTCCTTTTAGTAAATATTGTTTATTAAATTCATTCTGTTCTTCATTTGACCAATTATATCTACCTTGATATTTAGGTTCTTCTAAGTTTATTATTGGTCTATTGTTTAAATTTTCAATTGCAAATATTTCTTCATATACCCTAAATATTGTTTCACTATCGAAAACAACACCATCTAAATCTATTCCTATTTTCATATTATACTCCTTTTATTTAAATTATTATAAAATTTAATGTTATTATAACATAAGTTGGTTTTTGTATAAAGTTTTTTTGTTGTAAATATAGTATTGCATATAAATTGTAAAAGGCTAATGAAAATAAAAACTCAGTAACTATAAAAATTACTGAGTTTTATTTGGTTGCGGGGGATAGACTCGAACTATCGACCTTTGGGTTATGAGCCCAACGAGCTGCCAACTGCTCCACCCCGCGATGTTTAATACTTAATTAGTATAACTCTTTTTTTATTTAATGTCAATACTTTTTAGAATATATAGTATATTATATGAGAATTTTAAAAAAAAATTCCAAAATTAAATGTAAATATTAATATAAAAAATCCTCTTTTTTAGAGGATTTTTTTATTATTTTATTAAATCTGTTAAAGATTCTAAATCTTTCATAGATGAACCTATTGTAGCTATTGAGTTACCAATTATTGCATAAACAATAACTGCTGCAATTAAAACTACTGCTGTTAAAACTGCTGTAGATACTAAAATAAGTTTGTTAGTATCTTCAACTTCTAAAGAAATTCTAAATGCACTCATAAGACTTAATGATGCATATACTATTACAGCATATAATAAAAGAATTCCTAAAGGTGCATATATTAAAGAAATGATAAGATTTAATACAATTGCTACAACATAAACAGATAATGTTGTATTTACCATAGATAAAGTTACTGTATAATCTTTAGATTTTTTAACTAATTTTGCTATTACAAATAATATTAGCGCAAATATTGCAATAACTAATGCAAAAATTATAAAAGATCTAATGAAATTAGAAAATAATTCAGCATCGCCAATTGCATCCCATCTTTTTGACCATAGCTCTGAAGCTGAGTAATTTTTATACCAAGAACTTTTACTAGAATATCTAGAAAAGATACTTATTACTTTTGATAAAATGCTTACAACAGCCATTACTAATGATAATATTGCAGCTTTAATACATCCTTTTTTTAAAGTTTCTGTTTTAGATTTTTCAAGTATTGTTGTTACTGGATTTTTTAATTCTTCTAATGTTTTTTTGAAAAATTCTTTAACCATATTAATTCCTCCTTTTAATTTATGAAATAATTTTATAATGTTTTATATAATAAAGTCAATAGAAAAAGCACGAAATTTGTAAAATATATGTATATACATATTAAATTATATGTATAAAAAAATGGTATATTAATAAATTTATAAAAAACTTTACATATATTATTTTAAAATATATAATATAAAAAAAGGAGGAATCTAAAATATGGCAAATTCAAAATTAATAGTGGTAGAAGGCGCTCAGGGTGCCGGGAAAACAACAATAACTGATTTTTTAAGACATAGTTTAAAATATACAAATTTATATAGATTAAGTGGAACAGCAGATAGTTCACCGGAAGGACTAAAAAAAGCCGAAAAAATGTATGTGGATTTATTAGAATATATAGAGAAGTTGCAAAATACAAGCATAAATTTATTATTTGATAGAACATTTTTTACAGAAGAAAATTATTGTAGATTAGGTTTAAAAGAATATACATTTACACCTGTTTATGAAAAATTACTAGATAAATTTAGTAAATTAGATTTCGAAATTTATTATATAACTTTATATTTAAAAGATGAAACATTATATGAAAAAAGATTAAAAAGAGAAGGAAAAGCAGTTCCAGAGTATGCAAAATTTAAAGCCGAAAATAGTATAAATCAACAAAATGAATATTTAGAAATGGCTGAAGAAATAAAAGAAAAATATTCGAATATAAAAACATTAGAAATTGCAAATGATGGCGACTTGGAAGATACAAAAAATATTTTAAGAGAGTTTATAGGCTTTTAGATAAAGAAAAACAAAGAAAATAAGAGAATCAATTTAAAAAAGTGTTAAAAAATGAAAAATAAAAATTTTTTTGACATATTTAATAAAAAAAGACCTAGATTTAGCTAGTTAGATGCTTGAAAAATTTACAGGATTTGGTATAATATAACAGATGGTGCATTATTCTAGTTATACTAATTACTATGAGGGTGGGGCTAAAAATCCACTAAAGGGCATATCGTTGAAGTTTCTTGTTTGTGCGCGGAATGCCAGTTTTGCGTATTTTCAGGGAGTATAGAAATTAGGGCGATATGTAACGGCATACATATTAACCCCTGGTTTTGCGGAGACTTAAATAGAAATTTAAGTGTAACCTATGTCGAGTGCCAAGACACAAAACATAGTGTAGCCTGTTTTGAGTGAAAGTATTGGGATTATTTTAACGGAGTAAATAAAATCCGGCCAAATTTTATTTGTTCTTGATATGAAATTTCTTTTGCAAAAGAAACTAGTAGTAATTTAAAGTATATTAAGGAAAACTTCTAGAATGTTTGCCATTTAGGCATGAAAGTCTAAGGATTAAGGTACGGATTTGAGTGGTGATCTGGTGGCTGCTATTTATATAGTGGATGTTCTCTTGAAATGGAAACGGCTAAGGCAGTAATGCCAAGTAGAGAATAGAGAAATTCGACTAGACCTAAACCGTAAAATTTACTTAGACTTTACCATCTTAAACTATATAAATTAAGGAGAAAAAATTTAATATGAAAGATAAGTATGACTCGAAAAACAAGGATAATTCAAGTAATAAGTGGGCAATACAAGTATTTGCTTTAGCTTTTATATTATCTTTATTTTTTTCATATATATCAGCAAATGGAGTTTCTAAATTATCAGTTGGTTTTGCAATATTAATTTTATTTTTGGTTATACTTGTAGGTATAATATTTGATATAATTGGTGTTGCAGTAACAGTTGCAAATGAAAATGAATTCCATGCAAAAGCTACTAAAAAAGTAGAAGGATCTAAAAAATCATTAGTTTTAATAAAAAACTCAGCAAAGGTTGCAAATATATGTGC
This sequence comes from uncultured Clostridia bacterium, assembly GCA_934133175.1. Lineage (GTDB taxonomy): Bacteria > Bacillota > Clostridia > TANB77 > CAG-508 > CAG-269. Next base: position 29,551 of record CAKPAX010000011.1, read on the forward strand.
TGATGTTGTTGGTGATATTTGTGGAGTATTGAGTGGTGCGTTAAGTGCAATGGTTTCTATAAAAATATCTCAAAGTTTTGGAATAAGCGAAAATATTCAATACTTGATAAGTGCATTAGTTGCAGCTATCACAATTAGCGGAAAAGCAATTGGCAAAGGAATTGCTAATGAAAATTCAACAAAAATTGTGCATATTGTTGGTTTGATATTAAATAAATTTAGTAAAGAAAATAAAAAATAAAAGAAACTAAAATAAAAACAGTTTCTTTTTTATATATGGAGGTTGTTATGTTTAATTTAGTAAAAGATGACTATGATGAAAATTTAGATGATGTTATAAAATCAGTTAGTAAAATGTTAAATGGTTATGGATATGAGATAGAAAATAAAGAAGATAATAAAAAAGAAGAAAATAAATAAAGTCATAAGAAGAAACTATAATTTTAAATTATGGTTTCTTTTTTATTTATATAAGTGTTTATTAGGAATGCTAAAAATAAATTAGAAAAATATTCCATATTTATGAACAAATAGTGTTGACAAAGCATATAAATAATAGTATACTAGTATACCAGAATGGTATACTAGTATAGAAAGGAGTAAAAATCAATGAAGGAAGAGCAAATAATAATAGCTGCTAAATGTTTATTTACAAAGTATGGATTTAAAAAAGTATCTATGGATGAGATTGCAAGTGAAGCAGGAGTTACTAAAAAAACAGTATATACTTATTTTCAAAGTAAAGAAGAATTATTAAAATACTGTATAAAAGAAGAATTAGGCAACATGAAAAAAATTATAGAAGATGTTGAAAACAAAAATCTTGAGTTTCTAGACACTGTACATCAAGTAATTTGCAACTTATTAAAATACAAAAAGAATTGTGAATTCCTAAAAATGTTATTTAGGGAATCTGAAATTTTGAAAAATGACAAACTAAAGGAAAATTTAGGCATAATTGATAAAGAAATTCAGAATTACATAAAAAAACAATTGGAACTTGCAATTGAAAAAGGCGAAGTAAAGGTAGAAAACGTTGATATTATGACTTTCTTAATATATAAAATGTATATTGCACTAATGATAGACTGGAGTGAGGATTACAAACAATTAGATGAAAAAGAAATTGCAGATAATATCTTAAATTTCTTAGTAAATGGATTAAGAGGAAAGGAAGTTGAAAAAAATGCAAAAAATTCAAAATAAGAAATTTTTTAAAATTATTATTTTCATAGTAGTTTTATGTATTCCATTAATTTATAGTTTCTTTTATTTAAAATCATATTGGGATCCATATGGAAATGTAAAAGATATGAAAATAGCCATTGTAAACCTAGATAAAGGTGTAGATGATACAATTCAAGGAAACGAATTAGTAAAGGAACTTAAAGATAAAGATGTTATAAGTATTAGTGAAGTAAGTCAAGATGAGGCCATGAAAGGTCTTCAAAATAATGAATATTATGCAACAATAACAATACCAAGTAACTTTACGGAATGTTTAGAGAGTGCTAAAGAGGAAAACAAAAAAGTTGCAACAATAACATATTCACCAAATCAACAAAGTAACTACTTAGCATCACAAATTATTAATAAAGTTGTAACTGCCACAGAGATGGAATTACAAAGTAAAGTTGGAAAAGAAGTTGTTTCTACTTTATCAGATTCATTAGCTAGTGTACCAGAAAGTTTACAAAAGATATCAGATGGTGCTGATGAAATATATAATGGAACATCAAGTTTAAAAAACGGATTAGTAGATTTAAAAGATGGAATTGGAGAACTAGATGGTAAATATACAGAATTTGACAATGGAATAACAAGTGCTTACGAAGGAAGTAAAAATTTAAATACTGGTATTGAACAAGTAAATAAAGGTATGGAAAACCTAAATACAGGTAGTACATCATTGGATAAAGCAATAGGAGAAATAAACAAAGGTGTAGAAGGAATATCTGAAAATAGTGGAGAAAAAATAACAGAATTAACAAAAGGAATTGAAACATTAAATACAGGAGCACAATCTTTAGATAAAGGTATTCAGACATATACAGCAAATACTGATAAATTAGCGACAAATGTACAAAGCTATGTTGCAGGTGTTCAATCAATAGATCAAAATCAAAATGCAATATTAGAATCTATTATAAAATATAATAAAGCATTAAAAGGTAGTGATCCAACAGTTAAAGCATTAGCAGAAAATGCTCAAGCAGTTTTAGATGCTCAAACAAAAAGTAAGATAACTGCAAGTGGAACAGCAATTTCTCAAGGTGCAAAAGAATTATCATCAAAAAGTCAAGAACTAAGAACAGGATCACAAAGTATTAGTAAAGGAACAAAAGAATTAAATGCTGGAACATCACAAATTACAGGATTAATGAAAAATATAGGAAAATTACAAAAATCTTTAACAGCTGTTAAAAAAGGAACAGAAGGTTTAAAAACAGGTATACAAACATTAGAAAAAGGTGGAACTCAAGTTCAAACTGGTTCTAAATCATTAGAATGTGGATTAAAAACTTTAAGTGAAAGTTCACAAAATGTAAAAGAAGCTTTAAATAAATTGAGCCAAGGTAGCCAATCAGCAGTAGAAGGTAGCCAAGAACTATTAAATGGTGTTAATACATTTAAGAAAGAAATAAATGAAGGATTAGAAGATTCAAAAACAGAAATTGCGAAATTAGATGGATTAAACGATTTTGTTTCAGATCCAGTTGAAATAAAAGAAGAAGATTATGGCGAAGTTAGTTCATATGGTATTGCATTTACACCATTATTCTTATCAATTGGATTATGGGTTGGTGCTTTAATGTGCTATGTTGTTTTATATTATGATCAAAGACATAGATTTGGAAAATTAGATTATAGTGCTAATAATAAAATTTTACAAAACTTAATTTATATAGGAATTGGTTTAGTAGATGGTATTTTGACAGGTTTAGTTTTAAAAGTAGGTTTAGGATTTGATGTAACTAATATGGCTATTTACTGCTTAGAATGTGGAGTAGCTGGAGCTGTATTTATGACGATTATTCAATTCTTAATTAGAAACTTTGGAGATATTGGTAAGTTTTTAGCATTAATTATTTTAGTTCTTCAACTTGCTGCTGCAGGAGGAACTTTCCCAGTAGAGACAATTGACAAAGGATTTAGATTTTTAAATCCATTATTACCAATGACTTATAGTATTAAAATTTTTAAAGAGTGTTTAGTAAATACGAGTGCAAACTTTATAGGAAAGAATACATTTATTTTAATTGCTTTTGCGGTTGTTCTTGGTTTAATTACTCTTTGTGTTGAAATTGTTAAAATAAAACAAGATAAAGATAACTCTGCTAAAGAGTAATATATGTTAGTTTTACCCTCAAGGTTATGAATGCCTTGGGGGATTTTTTTGTTACTAGGAATTTTGCATGAGTTTTAAAAAATTTAACTGTGTTTTTATTGCTGTGATTGTGTGGTATAATTTGAGATGGATATAGGAGATTGTAAAACTTATTTAAATTATTATAAGAGTTAAATAATGAAAGGAATGATTTTTATGAACGTAATAGTGGGTGGAGTTATTGAGAAAGATGGAAAATATATTTTGGTGCAGGAGGCAAAGAAAAAATGTTATGGTAAATGGAACTTGCCAGCAGGACATTTAGAGTCTAATGAGAGTTTAGAACAGGGAGCTATAAGAGAGATTAAAGAGGAAACTGGTTGTGATGTTAAGTTAAATGGTGTATGCTATATTGCGAATAGGCTTTTAGAAGATGATTTAGGTGTGATGATTATTTTTAATGCGAGAATTGTTAATGAGGATATTAAATTTAATAAAGATGAAATACTAGATGTTAAGTGGTTTGATTATGACGAGATAATTGATAAAGCAGATGATGAGTTAAGGGAAGCTTCTTTGAAAAAGGCTATAATGAATCAAAAAAATAATTTTATTGCTCCTATGGATATTGTGGATGTTTTGGGAATTTAAGGTTGAATTGAAGGGGATGAGATTTTTGAGGGCTCATAACCCGGATACCAATAATTTGATACTAGACTCGGAAAATATAATAAAATGAAGCATTTGCTAGATTTTGGCAGGTGCTTTTTTCTTGCGTTTTCAAGTGAAAATGTCACACTTTGGTCACAGTTAGGGCGAGCTCTAACTTAACTAGACAAGTTTTAGCAATAAAGTTGTTGGAATTATGCACAGGGAGTGGTATAATTGTGGAAAATGAATTCAAAAATAATAGAGGTGACTCATATGCTTGAAGTATATAATCTTTTAGATAAAATAGATTTTTTAAAAGAAGTTGCAATATTGGAATATGAAGAATGGGCAGATAATAAAGAAAAGGATAAGAAAAATAGAATTGCTAAAAAAATAGAAAAAATAAAGAGTAACTTAAACAAGGATGATTTTTGTAAATTAATATTGTTAAGTAATGACATGTTAATTGGATTTATTTCAATATTTCCAAATGATTGTGATGAGTGTATAAATTTAAAGCCTTGGTACGCAACGATGTATGTAAAAAAAGAATATAGAGGAAAGGGATATTCAAAAATATTGAATGATGCAATTTTAAAAGAAAGCAAGAAGAGAAATTATAACGAAATATTCCTAAAAACAGAATTAAATAATTATTATGAAAAATTTGGTGCTAAATTTATAAAAAAATTAAGCAATGGCGAAAAGTTATATAAATTTGAATTATAAAGGAATTTGATAATATGAGAAATATTGAAAAATATTATGATAATACAGAATCAGAAAAGCCTAGAAAAAATGTGCAATACTTTATTGAAAAAGTAAAATATAATCTATGATGTAATTGCAAAAAATAGAAAGGTGATAAACTATGATAATTTACAGTAAAGAAGAAGGTTTAATAAAACCTTATGGAATTAAAAGATTAGATGGAACCAGGGATGTTAATTATAAATTACCCCATATAGCGGTAGGAGTTTTTTCTCAATATTTATTAGAGGATATAGTTGGAAAATTTGAATGTGAAAAAGTAGGAGTTATTAGTTGTGCTAATTGGCAGCGTCCAGTTTATGTTCTGAAATATAAAAATATAAAAATAACATTATTTTTAGCAGGAGTTAGTGGCCCATGGATAAGTGCTGATATTGAAGAATTAAATGTTAATGGAGTTGATACATATATTATTTTTGGAAATTGTGGAGTGTTAGATAGAAGCATAGAGGATTGTTCTATTATTGTTCCTAATAAAGCTTTTAGAGATGAAGGCATAAGTTATCATTATTTACCTGAATCAGAATCGATAGAGTTAAATAAAAAATATGTGGAGTTATTTAAAAAAGTATTGAAAGATAATAATTATGATTATGTTGAAGGAGCTACTTGGACAACTGATGGATTTTATAGAGAAACTAGAGAAAAGATGGAGAAATTTCAGAAAAAAGGAGCTGTTTGCGTTGAAATGGAAGGTGCATCTATTGCAGCTGTTTGCGAATATAAAAAGCTAAAATACTTTACGTTCTATTATGCAGGAGATAATCTCGACGCAGTTGAATGGGAAGAAAGAAGTATAAGTCAATTAATTAATTTTGAAAAGAAAGCTAGAGTGCCATATTTAGCATTTGAATTAGCATATAAAATAGAGAAAAGAGGTAAAGAATGAAAGTATTAACAATAAAACAACCATGGGCAACATTGATAATGCAAAAAGATAAGAGGTTTGAATTTAGAAGCTGGCAAACTAAATATAGAGGAGATTTATTAATACATGCAGGAAAAGGAATAGATAAGGAAGCAATGAAAAGATTAGCAAAATATATTCCAGAAGATATGCCAACTGGAAAAATATTAGGAAAAGTAATATTAGTAGATTGCGTTAAAATGTCACCAGAATTTAAAGACATATTATTAAAAGAAAATAAAGATATATACACAGATAGTTCTTTTAAAGAAAATTATGGTTGGCAGCTAGAAAATGTAGAAGTATTTGATGAACCAATAGAGGCAAAAGGAAAATTGAGTTTGTGGGAATATGATTTAAAGGAGAAATGAGTTATGAAAAATATATTTATAGAATATCCAAAATGTTCTACTTGTAAAAAAGCAAAGAAGTGGTTAGAAGGAAACAATATCGAATTTATAGATAGGAATATTGTTGAAGAAACACCAACAGTTGAAGAATTAACTGAATGGATACAAAAGAGTGGAGAAGAATTAAAGAAATGGTTTAATACAAGTGGATTAAAGTATAAAGAATTGAATTTAAAAGAAAAATTAGTAACTATGAGTGACAAAGATAAAATAGAATTATTAGCAAGTGATGGAATGCTTATAAAGAGACCAGTATTAGTATCAGATAAGGGAATATTTACAGGCTTTAAGGAGGATAAATGGAATATATTAAAATAAAAGTATAGTAATTACCAATAAAGGTAGTTACTATTTTTTTTCTGTGATAATCGGTAGATAATACTTAAAAGTATGGAAATATAAATAAAAATTAAATACCGAAAATATAAAGACCACCCCCGCCTATAATCTCTACAAAGTAAAAAGGGGGAACGGCGAGGGGAGTCGTGTTAAAACTTTCGGGAAATACATAGGGGAGGGGGTAAATTATTTTTCCGAAAGTGCTTCCAACAGTAAAGATATAGCTAATGAAAAACCTTCAACAAAGGACTCTTCAGCTTCAATGTCAGACAATTCATTCATACAATCTAATACATTATCAATTCGAGAAAAAGTTTCTTTATCAACCAAATGCACTAGTTCTTCTTGAAGTGATGTGCATTTTGATAATGCTTCAGAATATTTAGAATTTTCAACAATTGTTTTTTCAATACAAGTGTAATCACCATTATATAGAGATTTTATTGTTTTAGCATTCATATTTTCACCTCCAGTTGGTTGTGTATAATAACTCTAAAATAATTAAAATACAAGAGTTTCATAAAATTAAATACAAATGATTAAAAATAAAATTTAGAAGGAAAAAGATTTTCTTGACAAAAAATATAATTTATTATATAAAAGTAAGTAAATAAATTTACTTACTTACAATAAAAGGAGGTGGATCATTGATAACAACTGAATTCGGAAAATTTCTAAGAGAAAAAAGAAAAGAACATGAAAAGACACAGGAGTATATAGCTAAAATAATGGGTAAAAAGAAAATGCTTATAAGTGGAATGGAAACAGGGAAAAACAATCCACCTCAAGGAGAAGATTTGGAAAATATGATGTGTGCATTAGGATTGGATGATAATGAAAAAAATGAATTTCGAAAAAAAGCAGCATTTGAAAGAAATACACTGCCAGATGAAATAATCAATATGATAAAAGAAGATGAAAGAATATTAGAAGTACTATATGAGATAAAGCAAACCAAATTTACAAATCAAAAATATAAAAAAATTATAGAAATTTTAAGGGGAAAAAAATGAGTACAAATATAAATGCAAAAGCAAATTTAATATGGGAAGTAGCGACAAAATTAGTTGGAGTATATAAACCGCATGAATATGGCAAGGTAATACTTCCAATGACAGTATTAAAAAGATTTGATGATATATTAAAACCAACTAAACAAGCTGTTTTAGACAAATATGAAGAAGTTAAAAATTTTGAAGTTAAAGATGTTTTCCTAACAGAAGCTTCTGGATATAGTTTTTATAATACAAGTAAATATGATTTTGAGAAATTATTATCAGATCCAGATAATATTGAAAGTAACTTTAAAAATTATTTAAATGGATTTTCAGATAATGTTATAGATATATTAAGCAATTTTAAATTTAATAATGAAGTAAAAACAATGGTAGAAAATAGACTTTTATATGTTGTAATAGAGGAATTTAATTCTAAAAAAGCATATATGGGACTGGATGAAGTAAAAACAGAAGATATGGGATATATCTTTGAAGAATTAGTTAGAAAATTTTCAGAAAGTTATGACGAAGAAGCAGGAGCTCACTTTACAGCTAGAGATATTATTTATTTAATGACAGATTTATTAGTTGTTGAAGAAAAAGATATTTTAATTAACGATAATAAAGTAAAAACAATATATGATATGGCAATGGGAACTTCTCAAATGCTTGCATGTATGACTGACAGATTACATCAACTAAATAAAAATGTTAAAGTAGATTGCTATGGGCAAGAGTTAAATCCGGAGACTTATGCAATAGCTAAGGCAGATATGCTCATTAAAGGAGGAGAGGCAGATAATTTTAAACAAGGAGACACACTAGATGATGATAAATTTAAAGGATATACTTTTGATTATATAATTTCAAATCCTCCATTTGGTATAGATTGGAAGAAGCAGAAGAAAGCAATTGAAAATGAAGTTTCAAAAGGTGAACATGGAAGATTTCCAGTAGGCACACCTAAAATTTCAGATGGTCAAATGTTATTTACTTTAAATGGTATTGCAAAATTAAAAGATGATGGGAAAATGGCAATTATACAAAATGGTTCACCATTATTTTCAGGTGCTGCAGGTTCAGGAGAATCTGAAATAAGAAGATATATTATAGAAAATGATTGGCTAGAAGCAATTATTCAATTGCCTACAGATTTATTTTACAATACAGGTATTTCAACATATATTTGGTTGATTAACAAAGGAAAAGAAGGCACTATAAGAGAAGGAAAGGTTCAATTAATTGATGCTTCAAATTGTTACATAAATAGAAGAAAAAATATAGGAAATAAAAGAAAAGATTTAGATGAAGAATCAAGAAAGTTAATATTAAAAGCTTATTCTGAATTTACAAATAAAGAATACAGTGAAAATGATAAAACAGTTGAAAGTAAAATATTTGATAATAGTGACTTTGGATTTTATAGAATAACTATTGAATCACCAGCAGTAGATGAAAAACAAGAAATTATAAAAGATAAAAAAGGTAACATTAAAGCTGATTCTAATAAAAGAGATTATGAAAATGTACCTTTAAAAGATGATATAGAAGAATACTTTGAAAGAGAAGTTCAACCATATAATAAACAGGCATGGATAGATAAGAAGAAAACACAAATAGGATACGAAATACCATTCACTAGATATTTTTATAAATATGTAACACCTGAAAATTCTGATGATATACTAGCAAGAATTAGAAAAAATGAGAGTGATATTATGAATTCTCTAAAAATATTATTTGAGGAGGATAAATAAAATGTTAGAAATGAAAGAAAGTGGTATTCCTTGGGTGGGGATGATTCCAAACACATGGAAAGTTGATAAAAATAAACATTGTTTTTCCTTAGAAAAAAATATTGTTGGAGATAAAATGATAAATTACGATTTATTATCTTTAACAAAAAAGGGAATTATAAAGAAAGATGAAAGTTCAACTGGAGGAAAGGTTCCCGAAAGTTTTGAAACTTATCAAAGTGTTAAAATTGGACAGTTAGTTATGTGTTTATTTGATCTTGACGTATCTGCTGTTTTTTCGGGATTGTCCTCTTATAATGGAATGATATCTCCTGCATATAAAGTATATAATTGTAATAAAAATATCGATAAGGATTACGCTAAATATTGGTTTGAATGTTGTTTTGATGGTAGAAAATATAAGGCTTATTCAAAATCATTAAGATATGTGGTAAATACAGAAGATTTTGGACCAATAGAAATTCTATTACCACCAATAGATGAGCAACAAAAAATTGCTGATTATCTTGATAAGAAAGTTGTTGAAATAGATAATGTAATTGAAAAAACAAGAGAAACTATTGAAGATTATAAGAAATATAAACAATCAATAATAACAAAAGCGGTTACTAAAGGATTAGACAAAAATGTTGAAATGAAAGATAGTGGTATAGATTGGATTGGTAAAATTCCAAAAGAATATTTTATTATAAAAATTAAAAATTTAGGAAATGCAAGAAATGGTTTAACATACAGCCCAGAAGATTTATGTGATGAAAATGATGGAATTTTAGTTTTAAGGTCATCTAATATTCAAGAAGGAAAGTTAGACTTTAAAGATAATGTTTATGTAAAAAAAGAGATAAAAGAAGAATTATTAGTTAAAGAAAATGATATATTAATATGTTCAAGAAATGGCAGTAGAAAATTAATTGGAAAAAATGCATTAATATCTAATGGAATGATAGCTACTTTTGGAGCATTTATGATGATTTATAGATGTAAGAGTAATGCTAGATATTTAAAATATATTTTGGATTCAGAAATTTTTAAATATTATTTAGGAACTTTTCTTACATCAACAATTAATCAATTAACTTATGATAATTTCGCAAATATGAAAATTGTTTATAATAAAAATGAAGATGAACAAGAAAAAATAATTGAATATTTAGATAAAAAATGTAATGAAATTGATAATTTAATATCAAATAAAGAAAGAATAATAGAAGAATTAGAAAAATATAAACAATCGCTTATATATGAATATGTTACAGGCAAAAAAGAAGTCAAAGCAAAAAATGAATTAATAAAAAATGATTCTATAGGAATAAAAATAAAGTGCAAAGACAATATTTTTGCACAAGCAATATTACTATGTAAAATTATTGAAAAGTTGAATAAGTATAATTTAGGAAGAGTTAAGGCTGAAAAAATATTATATTTAATTGAAAAAGATATTGGATTTAATTTTGAAAATAATTATGTAAGAGAAAAGGCAGGACCATTATCTGAAGCTATTTATAAATGTGAATCAGTTATAAGTAAGAAAAACAGATGGGTTAAAATAAATAATAAAAAGAATCCAATAGACTATAAAATTTTACCAAGTTTTAGTAACTATAACAAATATTATGAAAAATATTATTCAGATTATGATAAAAAGATAGAAAGAATAATAAAAATTATAAAAGATTATTCTATGGATAAAGCAGAAATGGTTGCAACTTTATATGCGTCATGGAATGACTTTATTATAAGAGAAGAAGAAATTTCAGATATAAAAATAGTCAAAGATGTAAGAGAAAATTGGAATGATACAAAAAAAAGATTTAAAGAAAGTGAATGGCTAGATGTATTAAAAGAAATGAAACAAATTGGATTAATTCCAAAAGGAAATGGAAATCTTACAATAATTAAGGAGCAATAATTATGGAAGAAAATGAAAAAAGATTTGAACAAGATATTGAAACATATCTTTTATCAGAAGATGGAGGATATATAAAAGGATATCCTGAAGACTTTGATAGAGAATCAGCATTAAATCAAAAAGATTTATTTAAATTTATAGAAGATACTCAAAGCAAAGAATGGAATAGATATAAAATGGCATTTCCAGATGATTATAAATCAAGATTTATAAAAAGATTTAATGAAGAAGTAGTAACAAGAGGAATAATTGATGTAATCAGAAATGGAATTACAGATAGAGGGTTTAAATTTATATTAGCATACTTTATGCCAGAAACAAATTTAGTACCAGAAAATTGGGATCTATATAATAAAAATATATTGAATGAAACAAGACAATTAAAGTATTCTACACAAAATGAAAATTCAGTTGATATAGTTTTATTATTAAATGGTATTCCTGTTGTAGCTTTAGAATTAAAGAATCAAATAACAGGGCAAAATAGTGAAAATGCACAAAAGCAATTTATGTATGATAGAGATCCTAGAGAATTAATATTTAGATTTAATAGCAGAATAATAGCTTATTTTGCAGTGGATCATTATGATGTAAAATATACAACAAAACTTGCAGGAAAAGATACATATTATTTACCATTTAATCAAGGTTCAAATGGAGCAGGAAATGTTGGAGGTGCAGGAAATCCAACAAATGAAAATGGATATACAACGGATTATTTATGGAAGAATGTATTAAAAAAAGATTCTTTAATGGAAATAATACATAAATTTATACATTTACAAGTAAAAGAAGAAGTGTTACATCGTGGTGGTAAAGAAATAATTAAGAAAAAAGAAAATATTATTTTTCCTAGATTTCATCAATTAGATGTTGTGAGAAAATTAATATGGAATGTTAGAGATTGTGGTGTTGGGCAAAATTATTTAATTCAACATAGTGCTGGTTCAGGAAAATCAAATAGTATAGCTTGGCTTGCACATAGGTTGTCAGGACTACATGACAAGGACAATAATGCAGTATTCAATTCCATTATAGTTGTAACTGATAGAAAAATATTAGATAAGCAATTACAAGAAACAATATATCAATTTGAACATCAAAAAGGTGTTGTTGTAAAAATTGATGACGAAAAAACATCAAAAGATTTAAAAGATGCTATAAATGATGGAAAAAGAATTATAATTACCACGCTACAAAAGTTTCCTGTTATATATAAAGATGTAGATGATATGGGACACAAAAAGTTTGCTGTTATAGTGGATGAAGCACATTCAAGTCAAACAGGAAATTCAGCAAAAAAATTAAAAATAGCTTTAGCAGATAAAGAAGAAGCATTAAAGAAATATGCTGAATTAGAGGCAAGAGCAGAAGAAAGTGAAAAAGATTATGAAGACAAAATTGTTGAAGAGTTAGCTACTCATGGGCCACAAAAGAATATTTCATTCTTTGCTTTTACTGCTACCCCAAAACCAAAGACATTAGAATTATTTGGAACAAAGCAAGATGATGGAACATTTAAACCTTATCACGTGTACAGCATGAGACAAGCTATAGAAGAAGGCTTCATATTAGATGTTTTAGCTAATTACATGACATATAAAACAATATATCAAATTGCTAAAAATACACCAGACAATCCAGAAGTCCCAGAAAACTATGCAACAAAAGTAATAAAGAAATTTGAAAGTTTACATGAAATAAATATTACTCAAAAAACTCAAATTATAGTTGAGCAATTTAGAAATGTTACAAAAAATAAAATAGGTGGTAGAGGAAAAGCAATGCTTGTAACTGCTTCGAGACTTCACGCTGTCAGATATTTCTTTGAAATTAAAAGATATATTGCAGAAAAAGGATATGATGATCTTGATGTATTAGTTGCATTTTCAGGAGAAGTGCAAGATGGTGGAGAATCTTTTACAGAGAGTGGAATGAATAAAACAAAAGATAGCAAAAAAATATCTGAATCACAAACAAAAGAGTATTTTAACTCAGATGAATTTGGAATATTAGTAGTTGCTGAAAAATATCAGACAGGATTTAATGAACCATTATTACATACAATGTTTGTAGATAAAAAACTAAAAGGAATAAAAGCAGTACAAACTTTATCAAGATTAAATAGGACATGTAAAGGAAAAGATGATACATTAGTAATTGATTTTGTTAATAAAGCTCAAGATATACAAGAAGCATTTAAGCCTTTTTATGATGTTACTGTACTAGAGCAAGAAACTAATCCAAATGCTATTTATGATAAATTAAACATGATAAAAAGTTATGGACTAATTTATGACGAGAATATAGAAAAATTCTGTAAAATTTATCTGAAGGATGGTAAACAAAACGAAAACGATTTTGGAAGATTAACAAGTTGTGTTAAAGAAACAGTAGACTTATATAACAAACTTGAAATTGAAGACAGAGAAAGTTTTAGAAAACAAGTAATTAGCTTTAATAAATTTTATTCTTATATAACTCAAATTACATTTATGGGAGATGAAGAGCTTCATAAAACATATATGTATTTAAGATATGTTGAAAAATTATTACCAAAAAATAAAGTTGATACAATTGATTTAGAAGGTTCATTAAAATTGACTTTTTATAATTTAAAACAAACATTTCAAGGGAGTGTATCTTTAAGAAAAACAGACGAGGCAGAAGGATTAGTAAAACCTCAAGGTTCAGGTATCCCAATTGCAATATTGCCAGAACAAAGATATTTAGAAGAAGTAATAAAAAAAGTGAATGATTTATATGCAGGACAATTTACAGAGGCTGATAATATGTTAGTTAAAAATATTATGGACATTATAATGAAAGATGATGAAGTTAGAAAATCTGCAAAGGCAAATAATGAGGATATGTTTGTAAAATCCGTATTTCCAAAAGTATTTAGCGAAAAAACAAGTAAAGCATATAAAGAAAGTTCTAGTTCATATAAGAAATTATTTGAAAGCAAAGAATTTTATAATGCGATAATGAATTCTTTAGGAAATGTTATATACAGATTAATGAAAAGTGATGAAACATTTTTATCAAATAATTCAAATAAAGAAAAAAATAAAAATATATCAATGGTTGCAGAAGATAAAGAAGAATATAAATATGATGAATAATAATAAAGATGTGAGTATTATACAATATTCACATCTTTAACCAACATATTCTCCAACAACTCCGCACTAGCCCTATCGGTAGACTCCAAATCATGAACATAAAACTTCAAAGTAGTATCAGTACTAGCATGACCTAATTTATGAGAAACAGTCTT
>CAKPAX010000012.1 GCA_934133175.1 uncultured Clostridia bacterium
TACTATATATAAAGAAATATTTTACTTTACCAAAAAATGTTTTTCTACATTCTAAAAATGTTGATATTTGTTTTTCCTTTGCTATATATTCTTTTTCTAATTCTTTAGATTCATTTTTTATATTTTCTAACTTTTTGGCCAATCTCTCTTTTTCTGAAATTATAGTTTCATTTTTGTCTAATAATTCAACATATTGATCTCTAATAAATTTTGCTAATTGAGTATATTCCATTTTTATATCATTATAATAAAATTCTATACTTCCATATTCATTTATATTTGTTCTAAAATTATAATAATGCGGTAATTCTGTTTGTAATACAAATATTGCTTTTAATAATTTATAAAATTTCTCTGCCTCTTCTTTATTTGATAGTATTATTTTATATGGTGTTTTTATTTTTTCATATACTTCAGTTTCTCCTACAATTTGAATACTTAAAGCATCATCTTTATCATATACTTCATACACTAATGGCCAATCTTTTGTAAATAACCACAAATAATTTTCTATATCTTCATGTTGTGATTTTTTTAAATATGTACTTGAATATTCAACATTACTTATTGGAACAAATATTTTGGGTGATTTTCTTTTTTTTAGTTGTTTTTTTAGCAAATAGAAAAATGCCGAACAATTTGAATCTTCTGTTGGTACCAACATAAAATACTTGTCTTTTACTTGTGAATAATATATTTGCCATAAATAATTGCCTGGATATTTAACTTTAAATGGAATCCCCTTATTTAACTTTTTTTGTTCTTCTTCTATTTCTTCAATATTAGCTATGTTTAAGTTTTTTAACATGTTTAAAAATGTTGTATGTCTTGCTATATCTTCTTCATTTTCTGGTACTAAATATGAATAAATTGGTGCTGATTTAGAATATTTTTCTTTTAAATCATTTAATCTATTAGTTGGTGATAACAATATTTGTATATCTTTTGGGTCAAGATATCTATATTGTTTAAATTTATTTTCATCATAATTTTCTATTGCTCTAAAACTTAATGATTCAAATTCTTTTAAATTTGATGGTATTTTATCTAAATTTAATTCCAAATATTCTAATTTTTTTTCTATATCGATTTTTTCTACATTTGTACCGTTTTTCAAAATTTTTCTCTCCTTTGTACAATTATTTTATAATATCATAAAAACTTTTAAACTCATATCCTTTTTCTCTTAACATTGATATAACTGTTGGCAATGCTTCATATGTTGTTTTTTTATTTCCTGCATCATGCATTAAAATTACTAAACTATTCTTTTCTCCCATTGTTTTTTGCAATTCTTCAATTAATTCATTCACTGATGTTTTTCCTTCTGCATCACCAGTTAAAGCATTCCAATCAACATGAGCAATATTATTTTTATCCAACTCTGCTACAGCTTCTTTTTTTAATTGTGCATATCTGCCTCCTGGCACTCCTCCTGGAAATCTAAACAAATGTGAATTATATTCTTCTACTCCTATAGCACTTCTTACTGCATCATTTGTTTTATTATATTCATCTAAAACAGACTGAACTGAAGAATATATTTGTGAATACATATGAGAATAACCATGGTTTGCTATATAATGCCCTTCTTCATATTCTCTTTTTACTATATCAGGATACAACTCTACTCTACTTCCTAATACAAAAAATGTTGCTTTTATTTTTTCTTGTTTTAATAAATCAAGTATTGGAATTGTGACAGTTTTTGATGGTCCATCATCAAATGTTAAAAACACCCTTTTTTTATCTGATTTATATATTGTTGCCATATTCTCTTTTCCTTTTTCTGTAAGTTCCGGAAGATTTATCTTATTTTCTACAATTGCTGTTATTATTCCTTTTTCTCTTTTTGTATTATTCGGTAATATTGTTTCTATTTGTATTTCTGTTTGCTCTAGGCATAAATTCATACTAGTTACCTTTTTCACATGATTTATAATCACTATGGCAACTAGTATCATTACTAATATAAATATTACTATCATTGTTATTGCTCTTTTTAAGTACATTCTTCTTATATATATTAGATCCATTTTTTCACCCTATTATTATTTGTTTTTCATACCATTTTTTATATATTCTATTTCTTCTTCTGCATCTAATCTCATAAATAATGGTTCACCCTTTTCAATTACTTTTATGTCTTTTAGTTGATCATATTTGCTTAGGCTTTCCCATGATTTTAAACTTTCTTCATTTATTCCTAATTGTTTAAACATTTTTTCTGAAGTTTCTCCCATAAATGGAGTTAATATTATTGCTATTTTTCTTAAATTTTCTATTAAATGATATATTGTTGATTTCAATTTATCTTTATTTTCTTCTTTTGCTTGTGCCCACGGCATTGTTTCATCTATATATTTATTTGTTCTTGATATTAATGCCCATACTTCTTGTAATGCTAATCCTACTTCCATATTTTCTATAAGTTCTTCTATTTTCTTTAATTGATTCAAACAATATTCTTCTAATTCTTCATCAACATCATTTAATTTTCCTGAATATTCTGGAACTTCTCCATTAAAGTATTTATTTACCATAGATATTGTTCTATTTAGTAAATTTCCTAAGTCATTACACAAATCGAAATTAAATCTTTCTACAAATTCTTCAGGTGAAAATACTCCATCTGTTGAAGAAGGCATTTCTCTTAATAAGAAATATCTTGTTGCATCTAATCCATATCTATTTATTAATAATTCTGGATATACTACATTTCCTTTTGATTTACTCATTTTTCCATCTTTCATTGTTATCCAATTATGAACAAATATTGTTTTTGGTAATGGTAAATCTAATGCCATTAAGAATATTGGCCAATATATTAAGTGAAATCTTGCTATATCTTTTCCAACTATTTGTAAATCTGCTGGCCAATATTTTTTAAATAAACTATCATCTTCTGATAAATATCCTAATGCTGATAAATAATTTGTTAAAGCATCTAGCCATACATATACAACATGTTTTGGATCTTTTAATACTTTTATTCCCCAATCAAATGTTGTTCTACTTACACATAAATCTTCTAATCCTGGTTTTATAAAATTATTTATCATTTCTGTTTTTCTGTATGCTGGTTTTATAAAATCTGGATGTTCATCATAATATTTTAACAATTTATCAACATATTTACTCATTTTAAAGAAGTATGCTTCTTCTTTCATTGGAACAACTTCTCTTCCACAATCTGGACATTTTCCATTTACTAATTGTGTTTCTGTAAAAAATGTCTCACATGGTACACAATATAGTCCTTTATATTCCCCTTTATATATGTCCCCAGATTCCATAAATCTATCAAATATTTTTTCTACAACTTTCACATGTTTTTCGTCCGTAGTACGTATAAATTGATCATAATCTATATTCATTGTTTTCCATAAATCCTTGGCCATTTGTGCCATTTCATCAACATATTGTTGTGGTGTTTTTCCAAGCTCTTCCGCTTTATTTTGGATTTTTTGTCCATGCTCATCTGTTCCTGTTAAAAGATATGTGTCATATCCTTTTAGTTTTCTATATTTTTTCATTGTATCAGCTAATACTGTTGTATATGCTGTTCCTATATGAAATTTTCCACTTGGATAGTATATTGGTGTAGTTATATAATATTTTTTGCTCATTTTATCCTCTCCAATCTTATATTGTTTTATTTTTTAGTTTTCTCCAAAAAATTTTTTAAATTCTTCTTCTGTTATTTTCTCTTTTTCTAGTAAAGCTCCTGCTATTTGATGTAATAAATCCATGTGTTCTCTTAAAATTGTTTGTGCATCACTATATGCTGTATCTATTAATTTTTTAACTTCTTGTCCAACACTATCTTCTATGTTTTCTCCAAACATTTGAATAGCATATGGATCATCATTATCATTTTTTAATGATATAGGTCCTATTTTATCACTCATTCCATAAACTGTAACCATATCTTTTGCTACTTTTGTTGCAACTTCTATATCATTACTTGCACCTGTTGATATATCATCTAATGCAATTTTTTCTGCAGCTCTACCCCCAAGCAATGCAATTAATTTTTCTTCCATTTCTGTTTTAGAAATATAATATTTATCTTCGTTAGACTTATACATTGTATATCCACCAGCAACTCCTCTTGGTATTATTGATATTTCTTTTACTGCTGTTTGTGTTGGTAAAAATTGACTAACTATTGCATGACCTGCTTCATGATATGCTGTTAATCTTTTATCTTTGTCAGAGATTACTCTACTATGTTTTTCTAATCCTACTGTTACCTTCTTTGTAGCTTCATCTATATCTATATTTTCTATAACTTTATGACCTTTTTTAGTTGCTATTATTGCAGCTTCATTTAATATGTTTGCAAGTTCTGCTCCTGTAAATCCAGCTGTGTCTTCTGCAATATTTTCAAATGATACATCTTCTGCAATTTTCATATCTCTTGCATGAATTTTTAATATTTCTTCTCTTCCTTTTAAATCTGGTGATGCTATTGTTATTTGTCTATCAAATCTACCTGGTCTTAAAAGAGCTTTATCCAACATTTCTGGTCTGTTTGTTGCAGCTAAAACTATTATTGTTTCTTCACTTTCAAAACCATCCATTTCAACTAATAATTGATTTAAGGTTTGATTATTTTCTGATTCTGCTCCACTATTAGACGTTCTTCTTGATCCAATTGCATCAATTTCATCTATAAATACAATACAAGGTGATAATTTTCTTGCTTTTTCGAATAATTTTCTAACACGTGACGCTCCAAGTCCTGCAAACATTTCTATAAATTCTGATCCACTCATAGAAATAAATGGAACATTTGCTTCTCCTGCTATTGCTTTTGCAATTAATGTTTTACCTGTACCTGGTTTTCCATATAATAAAACACCTTTTGGAATTTTAGCACCCATTTCTAAAAATTTTTTTGGTTTTTTTAGAAAATCTACTATTTCTATTAATTCTTGTTTTTCTTCATCTAGTCCAGCAACATCTTTAAATGTAACTTTTGTTTTTCTTTCTGTTTCCTCATATACTTTTCCTTTTTCACCTAATCCTTGCATTTTGAATATCATTACAAATAATGCAACCATTATAGCTGTAGGTAAAAGAGAAATTATTGCAGATGGTATTTTTGTTATTGCTTTTTGTGGTTTTTGTATTAATTCTATTTCATTTCCTTCTGCTACTTTTTGTTGTATTAATTCCATAAATGATTGTGTATTTGGAACTATTGCTGTTTTTTCTTCATCTTGATTTTTTATTTTAACTTTTAATTTTGTACTTCCTACTGTCATTTCTACCTTTTCAATATTTCCATAAGATATTTCTTTAATTAAATCTGTATAAGGTAATTCTTTATCTTTTTGATCATTAGAATTAAAGTACATAGCTACTGCAATAATTGCTACTATGGCTATTGCTATTATTATTGTTATAATTGCATATATCTTTTTATCTTGTTTTTTATTGTTATTTTTTTTCTTTTTAGAGTTATTGCTCATTTTTTTACACTTCCTTTTTTATTTTATGCTTCTGATCCCTCTGTTTGATCTGGTTTTTCCTGTTTTTCATCTTTATCATTTTCATCTTCTTTGTTTTGATCATCTGTTGTATTATCATCTTTTGTTTCTTGTTCTTTTAATTCTTCTCTTACAATTCCTTGTTCTTCAACAATTTTCATTAATTCCATTTGTTTCTTTATAAACTCAGATTTTATAATAAATATTGCTGCTGCCAAATATATAAATGCAACTGATGTATACATTACTTGGAAATATTTAATATTAAATGTTATAAATACATTTACAACTAAATAAATTAAATTTAATATTATTGATAACGTTAAACTATATATCGCCATATTATAAATTGCTAAAAATCTCATTTTTATTTTTGCAAATATTGCTGTTATATATCCAATTACTGCAAGCATTAATGAATCTACTAATACAGAAATAAAATATAATGTCAAAACATATATAAATATTATTACAAAAAATACCGTATACAATGACACTATCTCATTTCCTTTTGCAAAATCCAAAATATCTTGTTTCGTAATTTCAGTTTTATCTACTCCAGCAGATTTTAGAATATCTTCATATTTATATTCTGTTGTTTGTGATAAGGCTGGATTCTTTACTATTAATTTATCTTGCAATATTATAATTCCCGAATCTTTATTACTTATTTCTTGTTTGTACTTATTTATAGTTTCTTCATTTTCCGAATTTGTATCTATTACTACTTCTCCAAAAATTGAATTTTCTTCACCATATTTAATTACATCTACAGTATCAACTTTAACTTTTCCATCTTTATATGATACATTTGGAAAATCATTTTCAAAATATCTTATAGTTTCATTAACAGTAAAATATGTTTTTATTGTCAAACAGAAACATAATATAATTGAAAATATTGCCATTAATTTAAATAAATATACAATACTACTTTTGACTCCTAATGTTGTCATTTCAGGATACTTTTCTATTTTCGTTATTGAATACCATAACTTTTTAAAAAAACCTAATTTATTATTTTCTCGATATTCTTTTATATCATCATTATTTTCTGTCATTATATATACTCCCTTCTTATACTACTATCTATATATATAGGACTAATATTAAATTTAGCTTCATCTCCAATTTTTATATTTTGATCCGTTATATCTATAACAACATTATACATTCCTATTCTTCCTAAAACCTTAAATTTTTTATCATTAATTTCTACATATAATTGCTGTTTTTTTACACTATCTTTTATATCTCTTACTATATATCTCAATTTATCTATTGCTCTAAACATATCTCTATCCACTTTCACATTAAATCCATCTGCATATCCACATGGAATAATTGCTACAGTTGTTTCTTTTTTTGTTTTATATGAATTAGAATATCCTATATTATAATTTTTAGGTAATTTTTTTATTTCTGTAACATTAGATTTCAAATATCCTATTTTTCTTACTCCAATACCATTTGGAATTGCAAGTCTACCTAAAAATGCTGATCCAATTCTTACAGCATTTAAATGCATGTTAGGAAATTTTATAAAAGCTGAAGAATTACATATATGAAGCATTCCAGTTTCTATTTCATTCATTTTTAATACTTCTATACAATCTATAAATCTTTTAAATTGTTCTTCTGTATATTTATTATTTTTATAAAATGCTAATGAAAAATGAGAAAATGTTCCTTCAATTTTTATATTTTTCCAAGATTTAATTGCTTCTACCATTTTTTCTCTTTCACTATATATAAATCCATATCTTCCAAATCCAGTATCTATTTTTAAATGAGCTTGTATTTTTTTATTTAGCTTATTAGATATTTCTTCTGCTGCTTGTCCCGCTTCTTTAGAACCAATTGTTATTATAATATTATTTTTTGCTAATACTTCCACTTCTTCTTTTACAGCTGTTGAAGATAACATTAAAATTCTTTCTTTTATTCCGCTTTCTCTTAATTTAACTGCCTCCTCCACTGTTGACACCGCAAAGAAATTAATCCCATTATCTATTAAAAAATTGGTATATTCTATTAAGCCTAAACCATACCCGTTGTCTTTTACAACTGCAATTATTTGTACTTTTTTCCCATTATCATCTGGTTCATTTGCATTTGCAATCTTTTTTATAATTTTAATATTATTTTTTAAGTCATTCTTTTCTATAACAAGAGATTTCAATTTTCCCCCCTATTTTTTCTTAAATTTGGTTTTTAGTCCTCTTAAATTTCTAAATGCCTTTTCTGAGAATTTATATAAACTATATGTTAATGGTTTAAATGGTATATAAATTTCTCCAATAAATTCTGTGAATTCTGCTCCAAATCCTTTTTTAAATCTATATAATCCATATTGTGGATGATTTTCATCTACAACTCCAGATACCCCTCTTAAGTCATATATATCACTTTTATTTTTTATAGCTATTTTAATCATTTCCCATTGCAATAAATAATTTGGCATTAGATTTCTATGTTGATTACTACTTGCTCCATATAAATACCATGTTTTATTTCCATACATAATAGGTATTACTCCTGAAATAGGCTTATCTTCATAATATGCCATTAATAATTTCATATGTTCTGGTGCTAATTCATCATACATTTTTTCAAAATATGACAATGGTCTTATTATAAAACCATCTCTTGCTCCTGTTTCTACCATTATTTTATGAAAATCTTTTAAATCTTCTCTTGTTCCTTCTTTTACAACTACACCCTTTTTAGTTGCTAAACGAATATTATATCTTGTCTTTTGATGAAATCCTGCAAATATTTCATCTTCTGTTTTATCTTTTACATCTAATCTAAATACATATCTTGGTTGTATTTCTTCTCTAAAGTTTTTTGCATCATCTTTAATTTTATAACCTATTTTGGTTATTATCTCTCTAAATTCTTTATCATCACTTTTTATGTCTGGTTCTATCTTCAAAACAATTGCTTTATATTTTTTTCCAAGTTGTTTTGCTCCTTCTGTTAATTGTTCTAATACTTTTTCATCATGTATATCACATACTGGACCTCTTGATGAGTACATTATATTTCCGAATATTGGTATTTTTCTTATTAATATGCTTAATGAGCCAATTATATTTTTATTTTCGTCTTCTGCAAGTACAACTTCATTTTTCCAATGATCTTTTACTTTTGCCCATTCTGGTGATTGTTGAAAATTACATCTTTCATGTCCTTCTAAAAATTTTTTATATTCTTGTATATCTTTTTCATTTTCTACAAATCTCATATAATTTTATTCCTCCGATATTATTATTAACTTCATTTTCATATTTTACACTAAATGTGTTGTAATTACAATATTAAAATAGATTTTTAAGCAAAAAAATGGAAGTAACTCTTTTATAATTACATCCACTTTTTATTACATTTTATATTTAAATTCTTCTTTTATTTATCATACTTATCTTCAAAGTCTTTTGCTTTAGTTTTTATCCTTAATCCTGCAACTATAGTAGCAATTACTGCTAAAACTATAGCAATGTATAATATAGCATAAGTTCCTGTAAATGGCATATTTTTTATTGATACTGTTTTATTATTTGAATTATTATCTTTTGTATTAGACTTACTATTAGTTAAATCATTTCCTTTAATATTATTGGTATTCGTTGTATTAGAATTATTATTTTTTACATTATTTTGATTTGTGTTATTGTTTTTTACATTGTTATTATCATTCAAATTATTATCTTTATTTTCTCCATTATTATTTGAAGTATTATTATCATTATTATTTTTATTGTCATTTGTTGTGTTATCTTTATTTGTATCATCTTGTAAATCATCGTCAGTATCGTCATCAAGATTATTTTTATCATCATCTATATCTGTATCCGGGATATCATCAGTATCACCATTATTATCATCACTTATATCTTTATCAGGTGTCTTATTATCATTTGAGTTATTAGAATTATCATCTTTATTTACATCATCATTCGATGTATTGTTATCTTCTGAACTATTGTCTTGTTTTGTATCATCATTTGATGTATTATCATCATTTGAATTATTATCTTTATTAGTATCATCTTTTGTTGTATTATCATTTTCTGAGTTGTCACCTTTATTTATTGTTATACTTGCCTTTATTTCTTTGTTTTGAGTATATGTTTTTTCATTCAATTTAGTTACAAATTTTGCATCTTCCATATTGAAAGACATTATATTGTTTGTTATACTTTTAACTTTAAATTTAACCTTTAATGTATTCGTTCCTCTTTTAACAATTTCAAAATATACACATGATACCTTTCCATCTTTATTTGCTACAGTTAAATCGTCAGTTTGACTACCTAATAATTCTAAATTATTGTTATCATAATTTATTTTTAATGTAGCCCCAATTATGTCTTCACTAAAATTTATTGTTAGTATAATTTCATCACCAACATTTATTTTATCTATTTTATTAAAACTCATATTTAATCCAAAACCAAAACTTGTTGTTGATATTGCTATTATAATCATTGTAACTAAACTTATTATACAAATTTTATTTTTCATGTTATTTATTTCCTCCAATTATCTCTTCAAGGCTTCTAGTAGCCATTTTCCCTCTTCTGATAATTCTTCTTTAGTCCAATTAGATAATTTTTCTGTGTTTTTTAAAATTGATGAACTTTCATTTTTATTTGACAAGTTCCAACACATCCAACTTATATTATTACTATTTAAATAATCTATCCATTTATTAGCTTCTTCTATATCCTCTGCTCCATTGCCAGAAGCATCACATATTCCAAATTCAGTTACAAATATTGGTAAACCAGCATTTAAAGCTGTGTTTAATTTTTGTCTTAAGTAATCTTTGTGAGTTGCTGCATAAAAATGTAATGTATACATTATATTTTCATATCCATTTATCGGACTTTTTGCAACTACATCAACATCTTGTGACCACGTAGGCGTTCCTACCACTATAATTGCATCTTCATCTATTTCTCTTATTTCTTTAATTACGTCTTGTGCGTATGGTTTTATATCTCTCTCCCATTGAACATCTCCATTAGGCTCATTACATATTTCATATATTACATTATTATTTTCTTTGTATTTTTCTGCCATTTCTTTAAAGAAATTTATAGCTGCTACTTTATTAGTATTTGGATTACCATCACTTAATATGTGCCAATCTATAATTACATACAAACCAGCATCTGTTGCATACTCTACACCATTTTCTACAATTTTGTGTAAATTAGTATTATACCCAACATTAGGATCCGAGTACATTGCAAGCCTTACAGCATTTATTTTCCAATTATCTCTCATGTATTCAAAAGTTTCTTTGTTTACATACTGAGGATACCATTGTAATCCATGAGTACTTACACCTTTTAATTGAAACTTTTCACCATTTTCATCTATTATATTAGTTCCATTTACACTTAATGCTCCATGTTCTTCTAGTGGTGTCATATCATTATCTATATCGTCATCTTGATCACCAGAATTATCAAAATCTTCTATACTTCCATAAGGAATATTTGATACTATTTCACTATTTGCTTGTCCTAAATATGTATTTACCATTTTCATTATATCTTCTATATCTAATGTATCATCTTCATTTTGTAAATTACCTGCTATTTTTTGTAGTGAATCTAATGTTATATTTCCTAAATAACTATTTTGAATCATTTCTATATCTTTTTCAGAACATATATAACCATCCTTATTTACATCACCATACAAAATAACCTTATAATCATTTCCGTTTACTGTTATTAAATCTCCTGTTTTTACTAAATCATTTTCATTTAATTGTTTATTATTTCCATCTTTTATTTGTGTTATCTTTTTGTCAAATTTCATTGTCTCTTGTTTAGTTGTTTTTCTTGTTACTGTATTTTTATCTAATATTATTGTAACAACATTTTCATTTGCTGCTAATTCTTCATAATATTTTATATCTTTTATATTTTCATCTGTTGCAAAAACATTATTTGAAATAAAAATAAAAAATATTATCATAAAAATCGAAATTAAATGTTTTTTCATATTTATACATCCTCCCTGACACTTTATAATTATACTATAATTTACCATTTTTAGCAATAGTTATGTAAATTAATTTTAAAAAACAATGCTATTTAAAAAGCATTGTTTTTATCTTTTACTCATCTTTAGTTGTATTAATTTTTAATAATTTAAATATTTCTACTATTACAATAGGAGCAAATATTAAACATACTGTTTCTACTATGTTTTGTGTTGGTAATAATGGTATACTAAATATATTTCTTAAAGCTGGAACAAATAATATTACAAACATTAATGCAGCAGATGCTATTATTGCTAATACTAATTTTGAATTATTAAATATATTTGCTCTAAATATTGATTTTTTATTATCTCTAATATTAAACACATGCACTAATTCTGATAAAGCTAATACACAAAATGCCATTGTTTGTCCAACTTCTATTTTTGTTTCATCTAAAGTAAGATTTCCAATTGGCTCTGTTGTTGTTCCTAATCCTATCATAAATGCTACTAATGTTAATAATCCAATCATAATACCTTGATATGCAATTCTAAATGTCATGCCTTTTGTAAATATTCCTTTACTTGGTTTTACAGGTTTTCTATTCATTATATTGTCATTTGCAGGATCAAATGCTAATGCTAATGCTGGCAATGAATCTGTTACTAAATTTATCCATAAAATGTGTATTGGCATTAATATTTCTAATTGTGATACATCTGTTATTCCAAACCATTTGCTAAATAATGGTGTTAATAACGTCGCTAAAAATAATACTATAATTTCTCCAACATTGCTTGAAAGTAAAAATTGTATAACTTTTAAGATATTATCATATATTCTTCTTCCTTCTTCTACCGCAGATACAACTGTTGCAAAATTGTCATCTGTTAATATAACATCTGCTGCTTCTTTTGCAACATCAGTTCCAACAACTCCCATTGCACAACCTATATCAGCAGTTTTTAAAGCTGGACTATCATTCACTCCATCACCAGTCATTGCAACTATTTGATTATTTTTCTGCCATGCTCTTACAATTCTAACTTTATGTTCTGGTGAAACTCTTGCATATACAGAATAATGCCTAACATTTTTTTCTAATTCTTCATCTGTCATATTTTCTAAATCAGTACCTGTTATTGCTTCGTCTTCATTTTCTAATATGCCTAATTTTTTTGCAATTGCTGTTGCTGTTATTTTATGGTCACCTGTTATCATTACTGTTTTTATACCTGCAGTTTTACATTTTTCTACAGCTATTTTAGCTTCTTCTCTAGGTGGATCTATCATTCCAACCATTCCAATATAAATCAAGTCATTTTCTATTGTTTTCATTTCTTCTTTATTTGGAATATGATCAATTTCTTTATATGCCATTGCTAAAACTCTTAATGCCTCTTTTGCCATTGTTTCATTATTTTTAGCAATTTCTTTTTTGTAATTTTCTATATCATTTTTTATTTCTCCGTTTATAATATATGAATTACATCTTTTTAATAATTCATCTACTCCACCTTTTGTATAAACAATATATTTTCCATTATTTTCATTTACTGTTGTCATTAATTTTCTATCAGAGTCAAATGGTATTTCGTCTAATCTAGGCATTCTGTCATATATACTTGGATCAAAATCTAAAGTAAACGCCATATCTACTAGTGCTGTCTCTGTTGGATCTCCTGTTAACTCATTGTCTGATGAAATCTTTGTATCATTACACAACATACTTGATAATACTAATTTTTTTATTTCATCATCTTCTGCTTTTACATCTGACAAATTTTCTAATTTGTTATTCCAAAATACTTTTTCCACTGTCATTTTATTTTGTGTTAATGTTCCTGTTTTATCTGAACATATTACAGTTGCACTTCCTAATGTTTCAACAGCTGGTAATCTTTTAACAATTGCATTTCTTTTTACCATTTTTTGAACACCAATTGCTAATACTATTGTAGAAACAGCAGCCAATCCCTCTGGTATAGCTGCAACAGCAAGTGATACTGCTGTCATAAACATTGCTATTGGTTCTTTTCCTTGTAATAAACCTACTACAAATATAAAAGCACATATTGCTAATGCTACAATTCCTAATGTTTTTCCTAAACTATTTAATTTTGTTTGAAGTGGTGTTTCTTGTTTTTCTGTTGAATTTATTATTCCTGCAATTTTACCAACTTCTGTATTCATTCCAGTTTCTACAACTACGCCTTTTCCTCTTCCATATGTAATTAAACTAGAAGAAAATAACATATTTACTCTATCGCCTATTCCTGTTTCTTCTTTTTCTATTACTTCTGCTGTTTTCTCTACTGGAACTGATTCACCTGTTAATGATGACTCTTGTGATTTTAGGTTTGCTTCTTCTATTATTCTTAAATCTGCTGGAATATAGTCCCCTGTGTCTAATACAACTATATCTCCTTGTACTAATTCTCTTGATGGTACTACTGTAATATTTCCATCTCTTATAACTTTTGCAGCATGATCACTTAATTTTTTTAAAGCTTCTAAAGATTTTTCAGCTTTTGCTTCTTGAGCAACACCTATTATTGCATTTACCAAAACTACTATTAAAATTATTATTGTATCTGTAATTCCTTCTCCATTTGCAATTCCTACTGCCCCTGAAACAATTGCTGCTATTATAAGTACTATTATAGAAAAGTCTTTAAATTGTTCTATAAACTTTTGAAATAAATTTTTCTTTTTTCCTTCTTTTAATTCATTAAAACCGTTTTCTTCTTGTCTTCCTTTCACCTCTTCAGTTGTTAGTCCATTTTTTAAGTCTGTTTTTAAATTTTTTTCAACCTCTTCAATTTCTTGATTAAACCACTTTTTTTCCATAATAATCCTCCTTATATTATTATAACCATTTATAATTAATATTATAGTACCAAAGCAAAGATAATAGTGTATTTGCATTTATCAAAATTCTAAAATCTACATCTTTGTTCTTGTTAGAAATTTAGCAAAGCTTATATATTTTTTTCTATATATAAAAAGACTTTTAAAGAAAAATTATAATTTATTTATAATCTTTCTTTAAAAGTCTCGCTTACTTTTTTAAAGCTTACTAACCAGATACTAATTGTATCGCGACTGTTGACTAGTAATTTAAAGCTACTCCCCTTTAAATTTATTTAATTTATATACCAATATTTTTTGTCAATAAAATTGGTGACCCCTACGGGAATCGAACCCATGATTCCACCTTGAGAGGGTGGCGTCTTAACCGCTTGACCAAGGGGCCTTATAATACTATATATTTATATCATTTTTTTTTAATTTAGTCAACAAATAATATAATTTTATTTTAATTCCAAATTTAAAATGCCTTAATTTCTATTTTTAATTATATTTTAAAAGATATAAATTTTAATTTTAGACAAAAATGCAGGAAAATTGACTTTTAATTTATCTTTTTCCTACATTTTTATTTTTACACTCTGTTATGTTTTTAGGTTGTCAAAAAACTACGTCCCCATTGACATTTTTTCAAACTATCTTATTTAATATTTCTTTTAATCTTTTATTTTGCTTTGTTAAATATAAATATCCAATCAATGCTTCAAATGCTGTTGCATACATATATTCTTGTACATTAGAATTTTTAGGCACATGATGATTTTCTGTATTTCTTCCTCTTCTTACAATTTCTTTTTCTTCTTCTGTTAAATCTTCATATATATTTTTTAATATATTTGCTTGAGCAGATGCTTTTACATATTTTATTGCTTCTATATGCAATTTATGTGGTTTTAAATTTGTTGTATTTATCAAATAAGTTCTAATAAATAATTCATATACATTATCCCCAATATATGCCCATGTTAATGGATTCATTAACCTAATATCTTTTATATCTTTTTCTATATTTATAAATTCTTCCAAGTTTTCACCTTCTATTTTTATTATTTTGTATTTGGATTTTCTAATGTTATTTTTCCAAGCTTTCCGCTTCTAAAATCGTCTAATATTATTCTTGCAGTTTTTTCTTCGTCTATTTTTCCTCCTGACATTATTGCCCCTCTTTTTTTACCTATTAATAACATTATTTCATATATATTTGCATTTTCATTTTGAGGCATTTGCATTATTTGTTCTACTTCCTCTTCTGTTATTTTATATCTTTCACATAAATTCAATTTATATTTACTGTTTAATAATGCTTTTATTAAATTAAATGCTATTTCTGTTCTTTCTAAAATGTCATCTTTTATTGTTCCTGTAAATGCTAAATTTAATGCTATTTCTTCATTTTCAAATTTTGGCCATAATACACCTGGAGTATCTAATAACTCTATTTTTTCATTTACTCTTATCCATTGTTTTGATCTAGTTACACCTGGTCTATTAGCTACTTCTAGTGATGTTTTTTTAGCTACACGATTTATAAATGATGATTTTCCTACATTTGGAATTCCAAGAATCATTACTCTTATTTTTTTGCCGACTCTTCCTTTTTCAGATGACTTTGTTAAATCTTCGTTCATTATTTTTTCTATTTCTCTTAAGCAGTTTTGTATACCATTCCCAGAATTTGAGTCTGTTAATAATGCTGGAATATTCTGTTTTGTAAAATATTCTATCCATGCTTTGTTTAATCCCTCATCTGATAAGTCACATTTATTTAATAGTACTATTTTCTTTTTACCTTTTGTTATTTTTTCTATTTCTGGATTTCTACTAGACAACGGTATTCTTGCATCTAGCAATTCAATTACTACATCTATTAATCTTAAGTCCTCTATTATTTGTCTTCTTGTTTTTGCCATATGACCTGGATACCAATTTATATTATATTTGCTATTTTCTTCTTTATTTTCATTTTTTACTTTTTCTTGTCTCATTTTTCTTTTTTGATACATGTCCATATATATTATTCACTTCCATTCTATCTTTCATTTTTACAACTTCCTATATTATAGCACAATTATTTATTTTTATAAAGTCACTCGCTTGAATAAATTCATCTTGATATCTAAATTTTATCTTAATCCCGCCATTTTCTTCTATATAAATATTGTCTATTAGTTCATATATAGTTTTAGAATTAAGTTTTTCTATTTATTCAAACTCTGTAAATGTACTCATCCACTTTTTATTTGCTATACTATTAGACTTATTATTTTTTAATTTATTATTCAATTCTTTTTTTATTTTGTTTAATTCTTTTATATGTTCGCAATAATCTTTACGATATTCTTCATATTCAGTTTGATTTATAATTTCATCTGTTAGATCACTTAACAGCTCTCTATCTAATTTTAAATATTTTTCCTTTTCTTTTTCTATACTATCAATTCTATTCATTAGAATTTCATAATCAATTGATTTATTTTTTGAAATCTTATCTATCATTTTCGCTGTATTGTGAACAAGTTCAATTTGTTTATTTATCAGTTGTAAAACTATAAGTTATCCGAGGTCCCAGCATAGCTGTAGGATTACTCTAAAGTTATTCATTTATTTTATCTTTTGTAGTAATAATATTATTTTTTATTTTTTGCACTCCAACAATACTTTTATCAATTTTCCTGATTGTTTCTTGAGGTTTTACTTTTATTTTTATATCTGGCATATATATTCCCCCTTTCTTTTGAGCATAAAAAAAGAAGCTGATTTCTCAACTTCTAAATAAATTATTTTATTCAGGCTTATATTCTAGTTCCTTATTTCCTTCGAATTTATATAATTCCAATGTAATACCTTCTTTTTTTAATACTTTACATATTTGAAAAAAAACATCTAAAACCAATCTTTCTTGCTTAAGATTATCTCCATATTCTTCTAAATATTCTTTTCTAATTTTTTGTCCATTATCTATCGAATCATCAATATTCCACGCAGTAATTTTTCTATTTTTATTTTCTGTTGAAAACCAAAATGTTTGACCTGCTCCATCTAACGAACCATTATTTAATATTGTATTAACACTAAATATTTCAGGATTATTTTTTATAATATTTTTTATTTCTTCAATTATTTCTATCGATATTGAATATACTTTATATTCAAGTGTTTCTTTATCATCAAAACTAAATTTTCTGTAATTGAGATTTAATTTATCAGTATCTTTAATTTCAATCTCAAACCCATTCGTATCTCCACCCAAAAAATTACATGATGCAAATTCCTTATATTCAAATATACTATAATTATACATAGCATTCACTCCTATTATTTTATTTTTCAATATGTTTTTCCACATTTTCTACATATAAAATTGAAATCTCTATCATCTCCGATATATTACTCCCCATGTTTCAATTTTAAGGTTATACTTTTTAATTTGTTGTTGCAGTTTCTTTACTCTTTCTCCCCATATTTCTCCATTTATAATTGTAGTTAATTCATTTCCACAATTGGAACACTTATTGTGTTTTTTTGCTGTTTCTATGCAATTTTGAACATAATCTTTTTTCGACATATCTTTCCTCCTAATATTTTTTAGGAAAATACTCTTTTCCTGCAATCCACAAATATTTATCAATATCTCTCAAATTATACTCATCTATATCATAAAATTTCTTAAATTCCATTAACACATTTCTAAATTTTGTATAATCTTTCAAATCTTCCTTCTTGAATTTAAAAAACTTATCTTTTCTCTTAAAATACATAAGCATTTTTTCGACAAAATAATCATATATAGGAAACTTTATAGCATTATGATGGCTACAATATTTTGATGCAAAAGAATAAAAATATTTTTGCTTTCCTGATATTTCTACTTTTGCAATATCATTTACTAAAGATGAATCTCCTTCATTTAGTCTATTATCAATATCTAAATCATAAATATTCTTTGCAACAGGAAATATCAAAAATATATTAGTGCTATAAAAGTCATTCAAACAACTACACTTTATCAATATTTCATTCAAATCTTTATTATATTTATAATCTTCATGAAATAGTTTGTCTAAACTACTTTCTTGCCAAATATAATGATCTTCTAAATCATCCCATTTTTCTATATATTCTTGTATTATTTTTTTATTAGGGCTAGGAATTTCTAACATTTATTCCACTCTCTTTCTTAATTATTTAATACACTATTAAATTTATTACATAAATCAATTATAAAATCATACTTTAACAATTCACTTTGCCATGTTTTGTTAATATTTTCAAATCCATAATATATTCCTGCTAATCCACCTACACAAGCTCCAACAGTATCTGTATCATTGCCTAAATTGATAGCTCCTATTATTGATTGATTATACGAATTCGTATTTAATAATACCCACAAAGTAGCCTCTAATGTATCTATTACAAAACCTGTTGATTTTATCTCATCTAAAGAATATTGATTAATATTCTTTTTTAATATTCTTTCATATCTTTTAATTGTTTCTTCTGAAAAATATGTACTATATTTTATCTTTTTTATTTTTTTATATGCTTGTGATAAATTTTTATTATTTAATAATTCTATTCCATACATGACATATATAAAACATCCCATAACACTTATTTCGTGTCCATGAGTTATTGAAGATACTTTTTTAACTACTTCATAAATTTCTTGTTCTTTCATATTTTTTGCATAGCAATAATAAACTAAAGGTAATATTCTCATCAATGAGCCATTACCATTATCCATTTCAGAAGTACCACCACATTTTTCTGGTATTTCTTGTTTTGACTCAAATTTTGCAATAGCTCTTAAGCAAGTTCTCCCAATATCAAATACTTTATCCGTTGGAGTATATTTAGCATTTTTCATCCATTCTAAAAAATTAGTTGCAATTGTATCACAATTTATAGTTTTATCTGTTATTATTGCATCTATTGTTGCAAAAGTCATAGATGAATCATCTGACCAACTTCCTTTTGGTACATTATGACTTCCATATCCTATCATTTCTGTTGTAGGATTTTGCATAAGTTTTTCTCTCATACAAAATTCCAATGGTACTCCCATTGCATCTCCAACTGCTAATCCAATTATTCCTGCTTTTGAGTCTATCATTTTTACACTTCCTTTATCTTCCATTAACCAAAAGCATTATATCATAATGTTCTTTTTTTCTCAATATCATCAACATTTTGTGTCCAACACTATATTTTCTTTCCTACTACTACCATTCTTCCATTTTTTTGAGAATATTCACAGGTAGATAATGTAATATACTTATCTTGATATGTTCCTACAACTCCTGTATAGTAAAATTCTAATTTTCTAAAATTTTCGACAATTTTTTCATACTCTTCGTAGTTTTCAAAATCAGTATATGCATAATATCTAAATCCTGTATTAGAATAAGCTATCGTTTTGAAAGCTATCATTACTTCATAAGTATTCTCAATAGTTTTTCCATCTTTATCTATAATTTGAATTTTAGCACCTTCTACTTCATTACCCCCAATATCAGTTTTAGACATTGAAACAACTTTATCTTTCATATTTACTTTTTGAAGTTTATTTGTATCGTCTATTGTAAATTTAACACTCTCCATTCCTTAGCAGTCATTCCAAATAAAGCAACATTTAAAACATCTGCTTCTTCTGCATAAATAAAACCTTTTTGCTTATCTGATAAATTTGGAATTATATTTTTTTTTATAGAATCTGTATGTATTAAATAATTAACCTTTGACAAAATTCTATTTGCATGCCATTCAATTTTATTTTGATATGCTTCATTTTTCTTTAATCTTTCAAATTCTTGTATTAAATATAGTTTAAACTCTGGACTCAACCAACTTGCAAATTCAAAAGCTATATCTTAATGAGCATATGTTCCTCCATTATTTCCAGATTTAGAAATAATTCCTATTGCATTTGTATTACTTGTCCATTTTTGTGGAGATAAATAAAAACTATTTTTTCCTGCCTCATTTTCAAAGGTATCGAATTCGAGACCTTTGAAATTTGGATTATGCATCTGTTCCCAAAGTCCCAAAAATGATACAACATTTTTGTTTCTCATCCATGTTTGTACTGGTATTTTAGGTTCTTCTGGATTTGCATATCTAACTAAATCAGTTAGTGAAATATAATTACTACCATTAATTCTTATTACATTAACCTTATTATTTTTTACTATTAATTCTGTTTTTATTAAGTCTTCTTTCAAATAGTTTCCTCCTTCACATTTTTATTAAATTACGAAAGATACCAAATTTATAAAGCGTTCATTTTTCAACACTTTTAGGAAGTTTTTCATTTACCTATTATTTACAGTTTATATTGTATTTGCTATTTTCTTCTTCATTTACTATATCAAAGCCAAGGTCTAAATATAACTTTGCTGCCAACCAAGTAGTTGTTTAAGTATGTAAAATAATCTCTTTATGCCCTAATTCAAATAATAACACCATCACTATAATTAATTTTCATTTTTAAATCGTGAAGTATCTACAATTAAAAAATCACAACAATTAGCACCTTTACCAAGAGTACCACTTCTTTTCCACATTAGTTTTGGATGAAGACAACCATACTTTGCATCATCACTATCACAAAAAGCTCTATTTAATTCTATACAATTATATTTCTTACACATATCATGATATGGACATTGTACAATATCAAATTTTGCAACCGCAGGATTTTTTTTTTTTGGTAATTTATATTTAAAACCTACTTCTGGACTAAAGCCTCTTTGTTCATTTTTTTATATTCATTTTTAGAATACATTTTCTTGGCTTTATTCATGATCATTTTAACTACAATAGTCATAATTATTTTCTACTTCCTTTTTCCTTATTTTATAGGTTCTAAATACATTACTTCTTTGCCTAATCTTTTAGCATATTCAATCTCTTTACCTGTTGAGTTTCCAATATATCCATTAACATTAACAACATAAATTGCATCACTAATTTTGATTTTATTGTAATGCAAATCTGATAAGATTTGTTGTTCTTTTTCAGTAAATTTATCATTACTATAAATACATTGAATAACAACATATTTATTTTTTATTTCTAATTCTTTAGATATTTCCATCATCTTATCCTTAAATCTCATACTACCACAAATAGTAACTATTTTGTTCATATATTTATCTCCTTTAAATCAATTCAAAAATTTATTATATCAAATATAGGTCGTCGATTAAATTTTTTATATAGTATTTGCAAATATTTTAATAAAAGAACAAAAACGCACATTAATAACTTTTGTACTTATTAAAACATTTTGAAGTCCGCGTCTTTGTTCGTGCGTGAAATTTGCAAAGCAAATTTCTGTGCAATATATTTATATTATAGGAAGTTCTGAGAACTTTCCTATAATATAAAAAAACTAAAACTTTGACTTTAATATTATCAAAATTTTAGTTTTATATCTTTATAAAATTGTATTTGATATAAAATCTACAACATCACTTTCGTCTTCCTGAATTAATAATTTATCTTCCTCTGTTATATCTGTAAAATATTTATTTAATTTTTTATTTATTGATATTGAATTTAATGGATATCCATCATTTATTTTTTTTGAAGGAATATCAACTAAATAAAAATCATCTTTACTCCAAGTATATGTATATTCCTTTCCGATCTTTTATTATTGCTAATCCATATATCCATCTTGCAGTTATTTTTCCATTTGTTCCATATTGCTTAACCAAATCTGAGTAATATTCTATCATCTCATTGTCTGATAATCTTTTTCCATTAACTCTTCTAACATACATTCCTGGCTGTTTATTTTTTGGAACATTTTCTAAATATAGAGTATCATCCATAGACATTGTTATCATTTTAGTTTTACTCTGATATGCTCTTGCTTTTATTAATGCATTTTCTATTGCATCTTTTCCATTTTCTTCTACATCTACTTTAATATTAATATCTTCTAATGTAACTACTTCTATTCCATTTTTTAGTAATCCTTTAGAAAATCTTTTTGCTTTTGATTTATTTCCTGTTGCAAATAATATTTTCTTCATTTTTTTCTCCTATTACAATGTTCTATAATTATTTTTATCTGCTCTATCATCTAATTTTCTATCATAATCTTCGTTTTTATAAAACCAATCTGTCTTCTTATCAACAGGATGTGCTTTTCTATTACTATCTGCTAATAAGTCAAATAATACAGCTATAGGTATTATCATTCCTATAAATGACACAAACGTATTCAAATATGACATTACTGCCAATTCCTGTCCTTGCATTATTTGCATTACATTATTATATAAATCAACTCCATAATACATACCATAAGATACTAAGTAAATCAAAGCGCCAATTATTTTTCTTTTTACTATAAATATCATACATATTAATGTTAAAAACAATAATATTATTTCAAAATTCATGTTTAATGGTCTTATTCCTCCAAAATCTATTCCCATTTGATATGTAACTGCAACCACTACTCTAAAAAGCCAAAACATTCCCATAAACATTACTAATAACCATGTAGATAAATTTTTCATTTGCAACACCTCATTTAATATATTTTTTTAGGCGAGCAAAGCTCGCCCATTCATTTTATTAATCTTCATCAACAAAGTTAAATTCATCTTTAAATTTTTCTTTAAATATTTCAAATACTTTATTTAATATTTCTTCATCTTCAACACTTACATATGATTCTTCTTCAGAATCATCATCTGTATCTTCAACTTTTAATATTACTACTTCTCCTTCATCCTCTTCTCCTTCTTCTGTAACTGGTAATAATACTACATATTCCTCTTCATCTAATTCTACTAAATCTAAAAATTCAAATTTTACTTCTTCTCCATTCTCATCATTTAGTATTACTATATTGTCTAATTCTTCATTTTCTCCATTAAAATTTTCTTCCATAATTTTTCTCCCTTCAAATATAAATTTAAAATATTAAAATCTTTAATTATAATATACTAATTATCTTCATTTTGCAATGTATTTTTTAATTTATTTAAATAAGTTTCTAATATATATACTGCTGATATAGTATCTACTATATTTCTCTTTTTATACTTATTAACATCTAAAAAATTCATTGTTTTATGTGCGGCAACTGTTGTCAATCTTTCATCAATTGTTACAATTTGCATTTTATTATATTTGCATTTTAATTTATGTATAAATTTTTCTGTTATTTCTGTTCTTTCAGATTTTGTACCATTCATATTGTATGGTAAACCAACAACAATTGTATCAATATCATATTGTTCTAAAATCTCATCAAGTCTTTTTAAAATCACTTTATCAGATCCTTCACAATGAATTGTTTCCAATCCTTGTGCGGTAATATTTAATGGATCTGTTAATGCAATTCCTGTCCTTGCTTGTCCATAATCAATTCCTAAAATTCTCATTTTATTCATTTTCTAATCCTATATAATTTTTTACCATTTTTTCTAATAATTCATCTCTTTCAATTTGTCTTATTTTATTTCTAGCATCATTATGACTTGTTATATATGTTGGATCTCCTGATAAAATATATCCAACAATTTGATTTATAGGGTTATATCCTTTTTCTACTAAAGCTTCGTAAACTTCTTTTAAAATTTCTTTAGCTTTTATATTTTTATCTGTCTCAAATTTAAAATTCATTGTTTTATCAAAGTCCATATTATACCCTCCTATATATTATTTATTTCACTTTCATTTTCATTTGCATTATCTAAATACTGTTCTAATTTTTTAACAACTTCTTCTAATCCTGTTCCCTTATAATATGAAGACATTACAAAGTTTAATTTTGGTAAAGCTGTTTCTTTTAAATTTTTATTTTTCTTTTTTTGATTATTTTCTTGTATATATTCTTCCTCAACATTATCATCAGGCTCTTTTAATGAAATTTGTAATTTTTCCACATTATCTTTTAGTTCATTTAAAAACTCTGCTACACTTTCTGTTTCTACTCCAGAAAATACAATTACAAATTTAGGTCCCATATACCTTACAAAAACATAGTTTTCAGATATATTTCCTTTTATATATTCTGATATAGTAGAAATTACTTTATTTCCTAATTCTCTTGAATATTGCTTGTTTATTTCTGGCAAATTTATTATCTTAAACATACAAATAGTTGATATTGTATATTTATCAATGGTTTTCTTTCCTTCACCATATAAATATTCTTCAGAATATAAACCTGAAAAAGAATCTTTTCTTACTATAGCTTCTAAAGTTTTTTGATGTACTACAGTTTTTAATACTGTAATAATATTATCTTTTACAACTTCAAAAATTGTTGTATCAACATTATCAAAATCATGTGGTTTTCCACTTTCTAATATCCAATATCCAATGTAAACGTTATCAATATATAATGGAAAGAAAATAGCTGATTTAGCTCTTCCAAATTCCATTTGTTGATATGGTAATCTTTCATTTTCATTATTTACTGTTACATATTTAGGAGTAGCAGTTGAAATACTGTCTTTAAACATAGCTACTTCATGTAATTTTTTCAAAGAATCCCAATGCTTTTCATCAACATTTGATGCTTTTACAGTATATTCAGCTCCATCAAAAACAACAATAGTAGAGTATTTTATTTCATATTTTTCAATTAATATTTGATTTATTTTTTTTATTTTTTCTTCAACTGTTGAACATTCCCCTATAGTATTCATAAAGTCTTGCAATACATTTAAGTTGTTTATTCTTTGGTTTATATTTTTAAACGTTTCTATCTTCTTATGTATTGACATATTATATAATATTAATGCAATTATCACAACGACTAATACTATAACTATTGCTAAAATCACTCTTACCCCTCCTATTTATTAGTAATTTTGTTTCATTTGATTTAATGTATTATTCATGCTTGAGGAAAAACCACCATTATATTGTGTTTTGTTAGGTTTATACGTACCTTTTCCAGAAACTAAAGGATAAATCATATTTGCAAGTTGTTTTAAACTTTGCATGAAATTTTTACTATATCCTTTTAATGATATATCACAATTAATTAACCCTTCTAAATATCTCATATAAGTTTCTTCTTCAAAAGGTATAACTGTATATTTTATCATATTTCTATCAAATAATTCTGTCATAAATGACATTGCAGGATCATTATAAAAAGCCATACCACCTATTATTGTTTTTTCCGTTGCACTTCTTATTTTTGTATATTTATTTATAACAATTTTTAATTTATTTTCATTTAATATATTTTTAGCTTTTAAACCTCTTAGAAAAGCTGTTAAAGGTTGTATTGTAAGTACATCCATAGATTGTACTAAATATATTTCCTGAACTTCAGAAAAATATTCATCTGGTGTAGAAAAATCACAATCTATTAATACTACTGAATAATTTTTTACTAATGTTTCTAATATTGGTCCAGAATTTTTTATTACATCTTTCTCATCCGGTAATGATGTGTATACTGTTAAATTTCTATTTACTTTTATTCCTTCTGCTCTTCCTTCTTTTAAATTATTTATACTATTAAATGCAACCTTTCTTAAA
This sequence comes from uncultured Clostridia bacterium, assembly GCA_934133175.1. Lineage (GTDB taxonomy): Bacteria > Bacillota > Clostridia > TANB77 > CAG-508 > CAG-269. Next base: position 25,912 of record CAKPAX010000012.1, read on the forward strand.
TCTTCCTCATTTTTTGTATAAATATAATATGAATTTCTATTTTGAGTAGTATCCAATATTGCTGTATTTATTCCCATAGATGCTAATACTTGTGCAACATTATTTATTACAAATGATGTACCATTTTTTGTTGTTCCTACAAAAGATACAACTTTTTTATCCCCAGTTAATAGAGAACTTAAATTAGCATTTGTATCATAATTATTATTTGTACTTTGTATTTCCTTATTATGATTATATTCATTATAATTATTATTAAAATCTTGATATGTTGAATTATTTTGAATACTATTTATACTACTTGTATCATTGTAATAATTGTTTTGAGAATAGTTATTACTGTTGACAGATGTTGAAACATTTTCTTTTTCACTTTTATAACTTTCACTATTAGTTACTCCTGGTAGCATTGTATCTTGACTATCTAATTCATCATCAAACTCAAATCCAGGTAGCATAGTTTCTTGACTTTCTTGTAATTGATTACTTGCTTGTGTATTTATTGTTTTTTCTGTATCACTGCTAAATTCATCTTCCATTCCAGGCAAAGAAATATTCTCTTCTTGTTCTTGAAATTCATCATTCATTCCCGGTAATGTTATATCTTCGTTTATTTCTTCTACATTTTCTTGAATTTTTTTAGGTCTTCCTCTTCCCCTTTTTGGTTTTTCAACTACATTTTCTTCTATTGTAACAGGATTTTTTCTAGGTCTTCCTCTTCTTTTCTTTGGAACTTCTTCTAATTGTTTAAATTCTGTTTCTTTTACAATTGGTTGGTGTTGATTTTCATTTTCTTGATTTTGAGCATATTGTGATTGAATTATAGGTTCTTCAATTCTTGTATTATCTATTTGAACATCTCTAAAATCATTTTCATTTATTTCATTTTGCTCTGTATAATTTTCTATATTAGCTGATTGAATTGGTTCTGATTTTTTTGTTAATCTTGTAACATTATCAGTATGTATTGCTGATGGTATTACAACTGGTTTTGTTAATCTAGTTTGATTATCTGATTTTAATAATTTTTCACTTGGTCCATTTTGTTGTTGTTTTTTATTTACTTTTGTATTATTCCTTAAACTATTAGATACTGAATTATTAAATGACATTACCTTTTGGTATTTAGGAGATCTTTCTTCTAAAACAGCTCTTACATTTAATGGCAAAAATTTACTAATAATCCTTAATTGATTATCATTATATTGTGCTGCAATATTATCAAAACTTTCAATATATTTATCTTCATCTTTACCTAATCTTTTATAATGTGCTAATATATTTTGAATTTCAATTTCACTAACATCATTTTCATTTTCAGCTTGATAACCAACTTCTTCTGAATCTATTCTATAATAAAGTTTTGCTTCCTTTTTTAAACGTGGTTTTTGAATTAATCTACAAACTTCATCAATGCTTCTGTCAGCACCAATCATTGCATTATATATACCTATTCCAAATAATTTTATTAATATAGGGTCTGATTTTCCTCTTCTTTCAGAACAGATCAAAATTATTGGAATATCTTCTCCTCTTAAATTAGTAGCTTCATCGCTAATACTATCCAATCTATCAAATATAAACTTATCCATCTGTTCATAGCTACTATTTGTAAATTGTTCTAATTCTTCGCTTATAACAATTCTGTCATAAGATTTATCTTTTTGTATTTCTTTTAAAATTGCATTAAAATAATAAACATTTTTATATGAGATTATTTCCTTGTATTCCTTTTGATATTTTTTTACAATTGCCTCAGAAATACTTTCATTATTTACTGCAAATAATACTTTCATTTGTTACCTCCTTCCAAATTTTACTACTATTGCAAATGCAAGTGGTAGAACTTGGCAAATTACTAATAATGTTATAAATGTAACCATCATTACTAATCCTTTTTCTTGTGTATCTAATTTTCTTATACCTATAACATATTGATATATAGCACTAATTGCTATTCCTAAAAAGCATAATGGTATACTATATATTCTTATTAAATTCAATACATATGCTGTCAATCCATATGCATCAGATCCATATTTTGCTTTATAATCATCTAATGTTTTTGCTGCATTATCTTTTATTTCTATTAGTTTACTTTCAGTGTTTGAATCAATTATTGATTCGTTTGCTGCATAAACTTTTCCATTAATCATAAACATTCCAAATATTAGTGTAATAATCACTATAAAAATAGCAGTTTTTCTCATTTATTTTGCTCCTTTCGATACTTTTCCTCTTATACCTATATATCATACAATACTTATAAAAAAATAGCAAGAAAAAAAAGGAAGTTTTTTCAAAAACTTCCTTTTTTTCTAAAAATTTATCTTTCATTTTTTATAATTTATTATATAAATATTTAATATGATTATATACACTGTTTGCCCAGTTTTTATCTGTTGCATATCTTTTATTAACCGCAGATAATGTATTTCCATTATAATACTTTCCATTTGCTATTTCACCATTGTAAATTTTTGTTCCAGTAGGATTTAAATAATATTTTACAAACACACGAGATATTAAATCTATACTTTCCGAATAATCTGTAAACGAATATGCACTATTATATGGGCTCGAATCATATGCACCATATCCAAACAAGTTGTTTTTATTATTTGCTATTTTAGATGTTCCCCAATTACTCTCATGAATTGCTACAGCAGCAACAAATATGCCATTTATATTATATTGTTTTTCTGCATAATAAAAATATTCAGCATTATTATACAATATTTTATTTTTGTCTTTCGGATCATTCAAAACTTTTTTAAATTGTTCTAATGACAAACCACTAGGAATATTTAAATTCATGTCAGAACTTAATTTTTTTAAAGCTTGGCTTTTGGTCATTCCACCATAATTTTCTTCTATTTCAACACTTGATAAATTAGGATTTATATATGTTAGTGAATCCTTATTTACCCAGCCAATAACACCCCCACCATTAATTTGATAAAAATAATCTCCTATTTGTAAGAGTTTAACTTCTGTGTTTTTTAAAATTGTACCAACTTTTTGGCTTTCCTCAGAATTTTCAAGCATTACAGAAAGTCTATCTGAGGTCACATATAAAGTGTCTCCAACTTTAACCTTATAATTACTTGAATACCCTGCTGTACCTATTTCAACAATTTTATTTACTGCTGATTTTGTTATTGTAGATTTTATTTGTTCTTCGCTTATTACCTCATCATTATTATAAGTTTTTCTTATATATACTTTTTGCTTTCCATTACGCCCTTCCTGTGTTACTTGAATGGTTCCTTTAGGCAAATTACTATTATTTTCATATTTAGTAATATATTCTAATTCTTCCTCTTCTTCAACAATTTCTTCTTTTGTAACGTCTTTATTATGATTATTTTTTATAATAAAATCATATACATCAACCATTTTAGCATTACTTATCTTAATTTTTTCAAAATTTTCATTATTTGAAGCATAAGAAACTATTTTAGTAAAATAAATGTAATAAATACCAACCATTATTAATATAATACTAAATAAGAATATAGCAAAAATATTTTTTCTGCTTCTTTTAGTTTTATTTTCTTTTGTTCTCATTTTCACCACCTAAAACAATTTTAATATTATAGTCGTATTTTGTCAATTTTAATTTTTGGTAATTTACCTTTTTCTATTGATTTAATTGTATTTTTATAATATATTTATACTGTAATTATTTAGGAGGACATTATGTTTAAAAATAAAATTTTTTTAACAATAATAATATTACTTTTTTTAATAATTTTTTTAATAATTTTAACAAACACAGTCTATTCATCTTATCTTAATAAAACAACTCTTGAAAATACAATTTATAAAGTTTTAGAAAATAATGAACAAACAATTTTTTCAATAAATAAAATAGTATACTTTAGTAGTGCCAGTGCTAATACAAACATCACCTCTTCAAACTTAAATGTAAAAAATTTATTACAATATACAGATATAGCTATTTATTTAAATAACAACACTTCTAACTTCTCAGCAGAAAACACTTTAAAATCTGTATATATTGACAACATCAATTATAGTAAAAAGCCAGAACTTGGTACTCCTTCATTATACTACAAAAATATAAATGACTTTTCAAAAGATATATTTATAGAAAACAACAAAATAACTAATACATTAATTTATGATGTAACCTCTGAAGACTCATTAGATTATTCAGAAGCTATACTTTTTAACAATTGTGCTAACCCTATAACTCTAAGTTATGTTAATAGTGATATAAAAAGTAATTATACTTTACCAGCCTCACAAACTTCAATTACTTATGATGGCTCACTTTTAAAAAATAGTAATATTTTATTAAATTCTATATCTTGTTCAATTAGTTTTGATATAAATATAATAAATAATTTAGACGAAAAATTTATATGTCCTATATATATTGATATTCCTTTAAATAGCAAAAGTAACTCAATATATAATGGAAATTTTACATTAATTGATAATACTAACTATACATTTTTTAGATATAAATAAAAAGGAGACAAATAAATGAAAAAAAATACACCTATTTATGAGCAATTAAAATCAAAATACCATAAAACATATGAAATTACTAATTTCAAAGATATGCTATATAGATCAGCAACTTTATACAAATCTAGACCTGCATTCAAATTAAAAAACGAAAATGGCCAAATATATAACATTTCATATGAACAATTTAAAAAAGATGTAATTTATTTAGGAACAACTTTACTATCTAAAGGACTTAAAAATAAAAAAATATGTATAATTGGAAAGAACAGTTATAAATGGGTAGTTTCTTACCTAGCAGCAAGCATTGTAGGAATTGTTGTTCCACTTGATAAAGAATTACATAATGACGACATTATTAATTTTATGAACATTTCAGAATGTTCTGCAATATTAGGAGATAATAAGATTTTAAAAAATATATTTGAAAACACCAATTTAATAAATCCAAACATATTATATTTTAATTTTGATAATAAAAAATCCACTAATAATATGCTTTCCTATGATTTACTTAAAGATTTTGGTAAAACATTAGTTGAACAAGGAAATGTAGAGTTTGATAATATAAAAGTTAATCCTGATGAAATGAAAATTTTATTGTTCACGTCTGGTACCACTGGAAATGCTAAAGGAGTATGTCTATCTCAAAGAAATATATGTTCAAACATTTTATCTATATTTGGAATTGTTTATGTTAGAAAAAATGAAACAGTATTATCAATATTGCCTTTACATCACACATATGAATGTACAATAGGCTTTTTACTACTAATATATAGTGGTGGTAGCATTGCATTCTGTGATGGCTTAAGATATATTACTAAAAATATTAATGAATATCATCCGTCAGTAATTCTTTGTGTCCCTCTCCTACTTGAAAATGTACACAAAAAAATCATAAAATCATTAAACAACTCTTTACCCGAAAAATACAAAAACAAAGATAAATTACAAATTAATAAATTATCTTTCTTAATTAAATTAATTGTAAAATCTAAAGTTAGAAAATCTTTAGGCGGAAGATTAAGAATGTTCATAGTTGGTGCAGCTGCAGCAAACCCTATTATAGTAAATGACTTTGATAGTTTAGGTTTACGTACTCTTCAAGGTTATGGTTTAACAGAGTGTTCTCCATTAGTAGCTGGAAACACAGACTTTTTCTCAAAAGATGATGCATGTGGACTTCCAATACCTAATGTTGAATATAAAATAGATAATCCAGATGAAGATGGGGTCGGAGAAATTATTGTAAAAGGTCCTAATGTAATGCTTGGATATTACAATGATAAAGAAGCTACAGACAAGGTTTTAAAAAACGGATGGTTTTATACTGGTGATTTAGGGAAAATTGATGAAAATGGTTATTTATATATTACTGGAAGATGTAAAAGTGTCATTGTTACTAAAAATGGAAAAAATATTTACCCAGAAGAAATTGAATATTATTTAAATGATAATCCATTAATTTCAGAATCTTTAGTTTTAGGCATAAAACATGAAAATGATGACGAAACATATATTAATGCTCAAATTTTTCCTAATATAGAAGCTATTAAAGATTCTTTAAATGGTATTACACCTTCCAAAGAAGAAGTTCATAAAATAATTTCAAATATTATAAAAAGTGTAAATAGCAATTTACCAAACTACAAACATATTAAAAGTTTTAATATTAGAGATAAAGAATTTGAAAAAACTACTACTCAAAAAATTAAACGTTTTGGTAATAATATGAAAATAGATAAAAAGATGTAAACTATTATTTAAAGTTTACATCTTTTTATCTTTATTATGGCATTACTTCCAAATCAAAATCTGTGTTCCCACTAATTTTTCCATTTTGATATTTATAAACATTAACTCCTATACCCTCATAAACATTTGTATCTACTAATATCTCCATAACATTATCATTATCTATGTCTATATATTCCACATTATTAAGATCACAATAATAATCATTTGTTATAGTATCTCCTTCTTGTTGAAATTGATCTTTTGCCCTAACTAATGTTGCTACTTTATCGAAGTTACTATTTAATAAAATTATTTCTGAAAAATTAGAATATTTTCCATTATTTTCTTCTCCAGAAAAGCCACCATTTCCATATGCTATAATATACTCTTCTTTATTATCTCCATCTAAATCAATAGATTGTACTTCAAATATTGGGCAATCAAAAAATTCTTCTAATTGTTTTGGAATTTCAGTACCATCTGTATATGATTTATATTTTCTTGGTATAGCATTATATTTTTGCGACATTGCTATTTTACTTGTATTTGATACAGATCCAACTCCTTCATATGTTTGTTCTAATTTTCCTTTTGTTTCTCCTTTATATTTTCCATTTTCATAATTATAATATTTTATTTCATATTTAGTTTTATTTTTTTTATTATATGGTATTGAATACATTAAATTATCTTTTGATATATCTACTCCACAATATAACACAATATTTTCCTTAGATTTTGTTTTAGTGTTATTTTTATTAGAATTTAAACTATTATCTATAACATTCTTTTCTGATATTGTATTATTTTCCTCTGTAATATTTTCTATTAAGGTTTCATTTGTATCTTCTACAGTATTGGTTTCTGAAGCAATATTAAATTCACTTGATACATCATTTAAATCGCCTTCTAATGTATTATTTAATATATTCTTTTCCTCAGTCTTTGAACTTTGATTTTTATTATTAACTCCCCACATAATTCCTGCAACTATAACAATAATTATTATAAATCCAACTACTATCCAAATAACATTTTTTGTCTTTTTACTATTTTTTTCTTCCATTTTTATCCCCTTATAAATATAATCTTACATATACTTTATACATTTTTATTTATAATATATTCTTTATATTAATTTGTCAACCTCATTTTCAATTTCACTCATCTCTACATAAAATAAAAGATAGTACTTTATAGTACTATCTTTTTTGGTGGCTTCAAGTGGAATCGAACCACTGACACGAGGATTTTCAGTCCTCTGCTCTACCAACTGAGCTATGAAGCCATAAAAAAATTAAAACACCATTTTTAATAAATAAAAAAATGGCGACCTGGAACGGGCTCGAACCGTCGACCTCTAGCGTGACAGGCTAGCGTTCTAACCAACTGAACTACCAGGCCGTAAAAAATGGTGGTCGCAATAGGGCTCGAACCTATGACCCCCTGCTTGTAAGGCAGATGCTCTCCCAGCTGAGCTATGCGACCATGTTCTTTCGACGTGATTTAGTATACTATTTTTTTTATATATTGTCAATAGATTTTTTATAAATTTTATAATTTTTTTTATTTTTTTATTAAACCTTACCTTTTTCAATATATACACGTCTTTATTTTGTCCAAGAATCTTTGATAAAAATTCTTGGACAAAATATAAATTTAATTTTTACTTTCTTCTTCCTTTTTGAAACTTAAACTTTTTTCGAATTTAGCTATTATTATAAACTCTGTTAATCCATATAATATTAATGCTATAGGAAGTGTGATTTTGCATATAGGCAATCTCAATATTGCTAAAACACTTGCAAAAACAGCCTCAACTATACATGTATTTAAAATTAATTCAACAAATACTCTTACTGGATTAAGTTTCCAAAATCTTACTATTGAATAAACCGCTATTATAGCAATTGATATTACTATTGGTAATATATAATTTTTGGCAATATCAGTTAACTTTACATTTGGAACTGACTCTACACTTGTTGTTACATCATCTAATTCATATTTCTCTTTAATTTTATCTAATACACTATTTTTTTGATCTTCTGTAATTTCTTTTGAAGAAATAGATACCATATCACCATATAACTCTACTTTTTTTATACTAACTTCTTGTTTTCCAAATATTTCTTTTACTATTGACTTTATATCATTTATATCAAAGTCTTTTCCTATATATATTTCAATTTTTTGGCTTGTTCTATAATCTATTCCAACATTAAATCCTTTTGATATAATAACTATTAAACCTATTATTATAATAAGTATTGCTAATCCATATATTATTTTATTCTTATTGCTTAATAAATCTTTCATTTCTTTTCCTCCTATTTACCCTCTTTTATTTTTATTAATCCTTTTGTTATTACAATATTATAAACTAATAATACAACAACTCCCCAAAATAGTGTTGTTCCAAATCCTTTTAAAGGATTTAGATTCATAAGAGTAAATACAATACTTATTATTGCTATTGGTATAATTTTAAATACAAAATTAACATATGTTTTATTAATTACCTTTGAAACACCTTCATCTTTATTATTTTTTATGTTTCCTAACATTTTTACATTATATAAGTAATTTAATATTAATATCAATAAAACTCCTGCTAGTGAAGATATAGATATCAATGTATTAGTATATCTAATTACTAATAAATATGTTGCTACTAAACCAATATATGAAATTACTGATAATAATCCATTTAATCTATATATTAAAACTAATATTATTAGTGCAATAGCAAATACAACTGTAACTCCTATAATTGCTTTTAAAAGAACATCATTTGTTATATCTGTTTGTATATATTTATTTTCGTCTATATCATATTCCAAAGGTAACTTACCAATATCTAATAATGTAGCTATTGTTGTAGCAGATTCTTTAGTATCATTTAATGTATCTTTATCTGTAGTTGCTGATCCCATTGATAATTGAATTGATCCATTAGCAATTTCTTCTTCAAAACTTGTTGTAATCATATCTGTACCATCAATTTGTAATGTTACTTTTTTTTCTTTGCTAGTTGTATCTGTTGTTTCACTTGAATCTTCTGTTGTATCTGTTGAAGACTCATCTGTTGTTTCATTAGTTGCATTCTCTTCTGTTGTATTTTCAGCACTTGTATCTTGCTTTACATATGTATTGCTTATTTCCTTTAATTTTTCTTTACCTTCTTTATTAAATTCAATATTTAAATACACAATTGTTCCATTTTCTGTTGTATTATAAAGTACATTTGCAGATTTAACACTAGAATTATCCATTAAAACATCTTTACTTGTCGAATCTATTATTTCAAATTTGCTAGTTTCAGCAATATTGCTAACAATATGATCTGTTTCTTTGTCTTCTGGAACTTCAATATAAATAGTTCCATCTTCTTCATTAAATCTTAAATTATAATCTTCAACATTTAATCTTTTTAATCTTTCTTCTATAATTTTTTTTGTTTTTTGATAATTTGCTTTGTTTAAGTCTTCTTCTTTATTTATTGTTTTTTCCTCTTTTGTATAACCATTTTTTTCAATTTCTTCATCAGTAGCACTATCTATAACATTTCCATCTTTATCTTTTATTATTGTTTCCGTACCATCTTTTACTTTTAAAGAAAAAACTCTACTTCCTTTTAAATCCATTGCTAACTGATAATCTTTTACTTTATTTTCCATTCTATTTTGTACTTTTACATATACTCCTATAAAAGAAACCAAACAAATTACTGTAATTACTAAAATTATTGTTATTATTTTTAAAACCTTTCCTTTTTTCACTTTTATTCCTCCTAAATTATAATAATTTTGTTCCATTTATTATTAGTTCATACCAAATTTTTAAATATTTAGCTGCATATTTGCTCATCATTGTTCTATCCATAAATATTTCAAAATAATTTAATACTGGACATATTTTTGTATCAATGGTTAAATCTAATGTTATTTTTCTATTTTCACTATCCATTGTTAAATTTGATTCTGTAACAGCATAATTAACTCTATCATGTATATCAAATGTTGACATATTAACTTTTGAAACTCTATCTCTATGTACATCAGATTTATCTGCCAATATTAATGCTGCTGAAATATCACTTATTGCAGTTCCTGTTTTTTCATCATGATTACCTATAGCCATCATTATTTCAGTTCTATCTTCTACAGGCATTCCCATTTCTTTTAAAATGTTATACGCAAGTATAGCCCCTGTATGAGCATGATCAACCCTATTTATACTATTGCCTATATCATGCAGATATCCAGCTATTCTTGCTAATTCAACTGTATGATTATCAAAATTAAGTTTTTCTAATATATCTCCAGCCCTCTCTGATACAATTCCAATATGTCTTGTAGAATGTTCCGTATAACCGGATTGCTTCAATTTGCTTTTGCGCACCTTTTACTAAAGCCTGTACTTCCAAATTGCTTTTAACATCTTCTAAAGTTATCATCATTTCCTCCTGTTTTTTATTCTTATTAAAATCTTTATAGATTGTATATTAAAACAAAAAAAATATCAACTATTTTTTTAAATAAATAATCGACATTTTTCTTTATTTATCTTTTATTATTATTTTTTATTTACTCCTATTATCCCACCAACTATACCAAAAATTATTCCGCTGAATATAAGTATTATGCTTCGTAGATTAATATTAAACTGAAAACTAAGTAAACTAGAAATACAATATAATAGCAGAAAATATATTCCACCTACAATTGCACCATTCATAATACCATTTTTATTCAGTTTTAAATTTCCAATAGAACTTCCTATTAATATACTTATTGATGTTATAACAATTATTACAGGACCTATAGTATTTTCATCAATTGAAGTATATGTCAATACCAATGAATACACAAACAACAAAATTAATGTTGAAACTATTGATATTATTACACCCTTAAAAATATTTCTTACACTATTAGAATAATTCTCCATATTTGATCTCTCCTCTACCTAATATATATTTATTCATATTATACATTAAATAGAACTTTATTATCTGGATTCTATCTCTTTATTATTTGCCTTTTTATATTCATTTAAAATATTTATCTCTTCATCAAAGTCTACCTTAAATAAATTATTTATTTTCATCATTCTATCTAAAATTTGTTTTTTCTCACCCTCATCACTTGTTTTTTGCATCATATCAAATAAAAATTTTGCAATTCCATCACCTATTTTGTTATCAATCTTCTTTTTTATGTTTTCATCAGTATTCACTTTTAATTCATCTATAAATTTTAATCTTCTTTGAAATTTGTCCATCTCATATCAACTCCTAAATACATCATATATTTTATTCACGGCTAATAAAATATATGACATTTAGAAGATATTTTATTTTTTCAACTTGCTTTCTCCTGTCAAATAATTTATTTCAATTCCAGGTTGAACATTGTATACATATATATTAAATTGTATTCCTTTTCCATTATCCTCTATTGAATATGCTTCCATTTGTACTCCACTTGCAACTAGATTTTTTTCTTTAAATATAGGTGTAACTCTGTATAAAACATGATTATTTTCATTTTTTTCTATATAATCATCAACTAAATTTTCAAATGGCAACATACCTTCTACATTCATATAACGTGTTCCTGTAATCAAGTTTTGTTTATTTGCATTTTCTCCGGCCAATTGCCAACCAATTAAATGACATCGATTATATAAATAATTTCCATCTATAATTCCATCATATTTAACATTTTTCCAACCACTTGGTTTTATCTCACTAATTGATTCTCGTTTTTCATCCTTTTTTGGCATTATTTCTTTACAAATATTTGCATATGCAACCCCACATCTTCCCAAATCATCTAACTTAGAATACTTTTCAAAACTCTTTGTTGTATATTCTTCTTCTCTAAAATTAGGAATATTGTTATTTATATATACATATGGATTATCTGTGTATTCTGGTATACTGCTTAAATCAAATGAACTTATAGTAGTTTGGATGTTATTATTTTTTTCATTATTTTCTATTTTGGGACTATAATATGTAATTATTAATCCTAATATTATAATTATTAATCCATATATAAATTTTTGTATTTTATTTTTTTCTCTTTTATTCATTTTTCTCCCTCAATCTATTTAAAATTACCAAAATATATCATATTAGTTTAATTTTTACAATAAAATCTCACAAACAAACTTTAGTCTTTTATTGCAAAAAGCCTATACACTTCGCATAGGCTTTTTTCTTTTATACGCTTGCATAAACTTTTCTTTTTTGCTCATATTTTATCTTCATTATTTTGTTTCTTTTTTGTAAAATTGATTTTCTTAAATCTTCAATTTGAGAATTATATAATTTTCTTAATTTGTTTTTTTCTTCCTCCGACAAATCATTTTCAGTTATTTTCTTCTCTCTTATTAATTTTTGTAATTGCAATAACTTCTGTTCTTCTGTTTCTTCAATTTTTATGCTTTGGACAAAAATTGAATCTTTAATTTTTTCTTGATTTTCAAGTATATTATCTGTATTTTCTATTTTGCAATCTTTTATAATTTGTTGTTTAAATAACTTTTTTAAATAGTTTTTTATTTTAGTAAATATATTTTCATTTACTGGCATCAAACTATGATTTGACATTTGTTTTCCTCCTAATCATCAAATTTTATTTCACCATCGCTAATTTCTTGTTGACTTGTTTTATCATAATCCTTTAATAAATCTGTTGTTTTTTCATCTAATGTCTCAAGAATATATTTTTGCTCATCCAATTCTTCAAGTGATGGTTCTATTGCTTTTTCACCTTGTAGTTGTCTTTGATATGAAACAAAAGAATCTCTTTGTTTTTCAATTTTTCTTACATTCCAAGCATTTTCTCCTGTATCCTGCATAAATAAAATCTCACTATTAAATTTATTGATTTGTTGTTGTATTGCTTCAGGTGTTGCATATTCTATTTTTGCTTGATCTAATATCCCATCTACATAATATATTAAGCCATTTGATACATTAACATGTGCTATATCTGTTGGTACATTAAATCCCCATCCAAATGCACTAGATGATATTCTAAACCCTCGTTGTTTTGCAATATCTCTCATAGGTCCATTTTCAAATTCTACTAAAAATGCTGAATTGGTTAAATTATTATAATTAGACGCAAAGTATTTTGAAAATCCATCTGCTAATATTAGTTTTCTATCATTTCTAAAACTAAGTTCATCTATATCTCCATGTTTTTCCATATAATCTGCATAAGCATTGCCTAATGCCTCTATAAATTTTTGTTGTTCTTTAGATACACTTTCTTGCCCTTGTTCTTTTGCTTTTTTTTCTTGTTCTCTGTCATATTCAGCAATTTCATCTTTTTGCAAATATAATGTTTCTAGATCATAAGGTACAGAACTTGTATCTGGCCATTCTAAATCATTTGGATGTTCTTTTTTATATTCTTCCCAAATTCTATCATGTTCTTTTCTAGCATATTGAATATTTTTTCTTCTTAACCATTTCTCTTTATCAAAACTATCTTTATGCTCTTCATCAAATTCTTTTAAATTTTCCCATCCATATTTTTCTTCAATTTTATCTAATTGCTCTCTAAACTTATTGGAATTAGCAACTCCTTGCATTTTCTTAATTTCTTTAATAATATCTCGTTTTCTTTGTAATTTTTCTTTTTCTGACAATCCTAGAGTTTCTAACTCACTTATCCTAGTTGAATAACTTTCAATTAATTGTTGAGCTTTCAATTCAACTTCCTTTTCTTGTTCTAGAATTCTTTGTGTTTCTTCTTGTTTTTTTATTAATGGTTCCCTTTTTATAGCTAGTGTTTTCATTTCATTTTCATATTCTTGCTCAAATCCATCTTTTACTTCTTGTGGTATTTTAGCTTCCTCTTTCATTATTCTTGTATTTACAGATGTTAGTAAATCTTGTCTATATTCATCAGTCATATATAATATCCCAGATTTTCCATACTCACTACTTACAGTTGCACACTTTCCACTTTTCATTTCTACTGATGTTTTGCTTGGAAATACATCATATATAGGATATCCAGAATCAAAATCACTCATGTCCATACTATAAAATGCTAATGATAACTCTTGACAAGGATCATAATCAATATTTAAATAAGAATCATATCTTTCTAATTTAAGATCAACATATTCTCCTAATGCTTTTGAAAATTTTTCTTCATTTCTTGATGTAATATTAGGGTATTTATGCTTTACACATCCTAAGAAATAATCTATAACTGATTGTTTTATCTTTTGATTTACTTCATTTTTTTCTCTTTTTTTGGTTATTGAAGATTGTTTTTTACCATTTTCTTTAAGACCACTATTTAAGTCATATCCTAATATTGATAATAATTCTCTAGTTTTTTGCTTTCCTTCCTTTTCATATAGCTTAATTACTTGTTCCTTTCCACCTAATTGGTTTATATCTTTTTTACTCATATTGGCAAATAAGTCTGGAAGAACCATTTTTTCTTCTTTTTCTTTTGGTGGTAATTTTTCTTTTATTTGAGAAAGATATTCTTTTGTTGATTCAAGTGATTTGAATTTAGCTTTTACCGTATTAAAGTATGCAAATGCTTCTTCATTTATTTTCCCATTTTCCTTTACAACATCGTCTCTACTTATATTCATTATTTCATTCATAAAATCTTGAATAATGGGCAACATTTCTTCATCATCACCCATTTCTTGTGCAATCCATTCTATGTATGCATCTAAAGTATCTATATCTCCACCTTCTAAAGTTTCTTTTTTAGCCTGTTCTGAATATGCTAATTCGTAAATAAAATCCTCTTTCATTCCATACATATCACTTTTATATCTATCGTCATCAGAATATTCACATTCCATAGTAACTTTACCATTTTCTTTTTTATATGTTTGATCTTCACATTCGCAATAGTCATATTCAGGTTCTATATATTCTTCATTAGAATGGTATGTTATTTTTCCTGTAGTTAAATTTTTTGTTATATAATCATAATTATTTTCATCTGCGGTTCCTTTATCTACATATCCACCTTCACTTATAACTTCACGAATAGGATGTGTTTCTCCATCTATTAATACATGAATTTGATCTCCATCTTCTAAATAAGATAGGATTTTTTCAATATCCATATCAGCACTATGCCAACTTAATCTTCTTATAGACTCTAATTCATCTTTTCCATTGCTTATTTCAAATCTTTTTTTAAAATTAGGTATTACTAATTTTGCTGTATTTACAAATTTTTCGTTGTTTTTCCCTATATATTCTAAATTCCAATCTCCATACCAACTCATTATGAATCTCCTTTGTTTATAAGTATATAATTACTTGTTTTATATTTTCATTTTATATAATTTATATCATAATCCTTTAATTTTTACAATAAATATAATATTGTCATAAAAACTTAATATTTTTGTAATATATTTGAATCCTATACAATTCTATGTAATTTACACACAAATAAAAAAACAACTTTTAAAATTAAAAGTTGTTTTTTTGTTGGCTGGGCTGGCTAGATTCGAACTAGCGCATGCCAGAGTCAAAGTCTGGTGCCTTACCGCTTGGCTACAGCCCAA
>CAKPAX010000013.1 GCA_934133175.1 uncultured Clostridia bacterium
TCCTGTTCCTAATGCCACACATGATACTGTATCTTGTGCAATCATTACATTTATTCCAGTTTTTTCTTGTAAAAGCTTATCTAGCCCATCTACTAAGCATCCTCCACCTGTCATATAAATACCTTTATCACTTATATCTGCTGCAAGTTCTGGTGGTGTTCTTTCTAATACAGAATGTACAGCATCTACTATCATTAATGCTGGTTCTATTAATGCTTCTAACATTTCACTTGAATGTATCGTTATTGTTTTTGGTAATCCTGATATTAAATCTCTTCCTCTTACATCCATTTCTGTATCTTGAATTTTTGGGTAAACACATCCTATATTTATTTTTAAATCTTCTGCTGTTCTTTCACCAATCATAATATTGTGTTTTTTCTTAATATATTTAACAATATATTCATCAAATTTGTCACCTGCAACTTTTAAAGAAGTATTTACAACAGATCCTCCTAAAGAAATAACAGCAATATCTGTTGTTCCTCCACCAATATCAACTACCATGTTTCCACATGGTTTAGATATATCAATTCCTGCGCCAATAGCAGCTGCAATTGGTTCTTCTATTAAATATACTTTTCTTGCTCCTGCTTGTGATGCTGCATCTATTACAGCCTTTTTTTCAACTTCAGTTACCCTTGATGGAATACAAATCATTATTCTTGGTGCAAATAAAGATTTACCTCCAACTTTATTTATAAAATATTTAAGCATTTTTTCAGTTACTGTATAATCTGATATTACACCTTCTCTTAATGGTCTTGTGGCAACTATATTTCCTGGTGTTCTACCAAGCATTCTTCTTGCTTCTCCACCTACTGCTAAAACATCTCCTGTATTGTTGTCAACAGCAACTACTGATGGTTCTCTTAAAACAATCCCCTTTCCTTTTACATATGCAATTACTGTAGCAGTTCCTAAATCTATTCCTATATCCTGTCCAAAACCAAACTTAAACATTGCAATCTTTCCTTTCAATATAAGCTAAACTCGATTTGTTACATTCTCATTTCAATTGTGTTACGATTATATTACATTTTAGTAAATTTATCAATAGTAATTATGAATTTAATTCATTTTTTTATTAAATTTGAAATAACTCAAAATATATTGTATAATGTATTTATTAAAAAATAAGGAGTTGTATAATGAACACATACACATTTACATCGAATTCAGAAAATGAAACAAAACAATTCGCAAAAAAAATAGCAAGTAAATTAAATATTGGTGATGTTATTGTTTTAACAGGAGACTTAGGTTCTGGAAAGACAAAATTTACAGAAGGTTTTTTACAACAATTTGGATTAGAAAATGAAATATCTAGTCCTACTTTTAATATTGTAAATGAATATGTAAATGATAAAATTAAAATATTTCACTTTGATGTATACAGATTAGAAAGCATTGATGAATTCTATGAAATTGGCGGAGAAGAATATTTTTCTAATGGAATATGTATTGTAGAATGGGGAGAAATAATTAAAGAAGCTCTACCTCCTGAATACATTCAAATAAGCTTTGATAGAAATGAAATAGATATAAATAAAAGAATTTTAAATATAAAAACATTCGGAAATAAATTTGATAATATTTTTAATTTTATGGAGGAAAACTAAATGAAAATTTTAAGTATAGATACAGCAAGTCCTATTTGTTCTGTAGGTATTTTAGAAGATAATAAATTAATAGAAGATATAAATACAAATAATGGATTAACACACTCTGAAAAACTTATGCCTATGATAAAACAAATTTTAGAAGAAACAAATTTAACTTTAAAAGACATTGATTTATTAGTATGTGATAAAGGTCCTGGGTCTTTTACAGGAATTCGTATAGGAGTTGCTACAATAAAAGCATTTGCAGATAGTTTAAACATTCCATCTGTTGGAATATCTTCTTTAGATGTTTTAACATATAACGTTAAAGAAGATGGATATATATGTTCTTTAATCGATGCAAAAAATTTTAATGTATATTTTGCTTTATATAAATTAGAAAATTCAAAATATACATTATTAGAAAATTATTTAGCTGATAGTTTAGAAAATATTTTTGAAATACTAAAAAAATATGATAATAAAATAACATTTGTTGGAGACGGCTCTATTTCTTATAAAAATGAAATAACTTCAAATATACCAAATTGTAAATTTTCTGACTTTAATGAATTAAATAGTTACTCTTTAGGATTAGCAGGACTTAATTCATATTCAAATGGAAATAATAATGATGTTTTACCATTATATCTTCGTAAACCTCAAGCAGAAAGAATGTTGGAGGAAAAATTAAATGCAAATAAAAATAAGTAAAATGAATATTGATGACTTAAATAAAATTTCACCAGTACTTCTTACAGAATTTGATGACTTTTGGAATTACAATATATTTAAATCTGAATTAGAAAACGAAAATTCTAAATATGTTGTTGCAAAAAATAATGATGAAATTGTAGGATTTGCAGGAATTTGGATTTCAATTGATGAGGCACATGTAACAAATATTGTAACAAAAAAAGATTTAAGAAAAAATGGAATTGGCTCTACTCTTTTGGAAGAATTAATAAATTTGAGCAAAACTTTAAATCTTGTTAGCATCACTTTAGAAGTAAATGAGAATAATTTAGATGCTATTAAATTGTATGAAAAATTTGGTTTTGAAAAATTAGGAATTCGTAAAAAATATTATAACAACACTGACAATGCATTAATTATGACAAAAAAATTAAATTAAAAATTATTTAAAACTATAAGAGGATTATATATTGTTTTTGTAATGCCGCGTAGCGAACAACCGGAGCGTTAGCGAAGGGCGAATGGAGCAGCCTTCCCGAAGGATTCCGAGGGCTGCGACAACAAGGCATAAAAAAACACTATATAATCCTTTTAAAATATATAGTGTTAAAAATATTTAATTTTTTTAAACAAATTTTTCTACATTAATTATATATCTTCCACTTCGTGTATTACCAACAAAATCTTTTACTTCAAATCTTCCTTTTCCCCTAATTGTAATAATATCACCACTTTTAATTTGTTTAGTCTTTTTAGTTTCACATTGGCAATTAACAAAAACTCTTTCTGTATTTAATATTTGAGTTGCTTTATTACGTGAGCATTTAGCAAGTTCTGAAACTATATTATCTAATCTTAAAGAAGATACAATTATTTTTAATTCTTCTTTTTTAGTTTCAACTTCTTTTAAGTTTTTTATATCTTCCAAAGTTATTTTAGATTCAGAAAATCTAGTTAAGCTTCCTACATTTTGTAATAAAAACTCTGATATTTCATCACAAATTATAATATCAGCACCTTCTTTACTTACTAATATGTCCCCTACTTTTTCTCTTTTTATTCCAATTTTTATAACTCCACCCAAATAATCTCTGTGAGTATATTTTCCAACTAAATCATTTGGTAATTCTATTCTTATAACTTTTATAATATTACTTAAATTCTTATTTATCATTTCTTCATTATATTTTTCTGGATATAGCACAAGAATTTTTCTTTCTGCATTATCATATCCTCCAAAAAATAAATAATTAGAAATATTATTTTTATTTAAAAAACTTTGAACTAAATTTAATTGATACATATCTAAAAAGTCAGTACATTGTATTCTATTTTTTGAGTCCACAAATTCTATTTTATCTAATACCTGAGCTAATAACATTTTGTCTTCTGGCTTTTTATATTCACTTAAACTTTCTTGTTTTGTCATATTAGCTTCCTTTCTTAAAATTATTTATAACATAATTATATATACTTTCTGTATCTAATCCGTATTTCTTTTCTATATCCTCAACACTTCCGTGTTTTATAAATTTATTTGGATATCCAAATGTTTTTATATTAACATCTATTTTGTTATCTATCAATAATTCTTTCACATTAGATGCAAGTCCTCCAAGTAGAATATTATCTTCTATTGTTATACAATTTTTAGTTTTCTTTACAGATTTTATAATTGATTCTTTGTCTAATGGTTTTAAAAATCTAATATTTATAACTTCTGCATTAATATTATCTTCTTTTAATTTATTACATACATCAATTGCTCTATCTACCATTTTGCCAATTGCTAATATAGATATATCATTGCCTTCTTGTAAGATTTCTGATTTTCCATATTCTATTTTTGTATTTTCCTTAAAAACATTTTTACCTTCTCCACCTCTAGGATATCTTATAACAACTGGCTTGTTTAATTTTGTTGCGAATTCTAACATATCTTCTAATTCTTTAAAATTTTTTGGTGCCATAATTGTTAAATTAGGTATTATATTAAAAAATGATAAATCTAAAATTCCTTGGTGTGTCTCTCCATCTGCTCCTACTATTCCAGCTCTGTCTACACACATAATTACAGGTAAATTTTGTATACATACATCATGTATAACTTGATCATATGCTCTTTGATAAAAAGACGAATATATTGGCACAACTGGTATCATTCCATTTGATGCAAGTCCTGCTGAAAATCCTATTGCATGTTGTTCTGCAATTCCAACATCAAAAAATCTATTTGGAAATTTTTTTTGAAATTCTGTAAGTCCTGTTCCATCCTTCATAGATGCTGTTATTGCAACTATTTTGTTATTTTTTTCTGCTAATTGTATTAACTTATTTCCAAAAATTTTTGAATAATCTGTTTGTTTTTCTTTTAATGTTTTTCCTGTTTCTATTTCAAATGCACTTGTTGAATGGAATTTATCCGGATTCTCTTCTGCTGGTTTGTACCCTTTTCCTTTTTTAGTTAAAACATGTATTAATACTGGTCCATCTAATTCTTTACTTATTTTTAATAAACTTTCTAGTTTTTCTATGTCATGTCCATCTACAGGTCCTAAATATCTAAATCCTATATCTTCAAAATACATTTTTGGTATTATAAATTGTTTTATACTTCTTTTAGCTTTTTGAACAAATTTAACAAAAGGTGCTCCTACTACTGGTACCTTTTTAATAATTTTCTTAGCTGAAATGTTAGATTTTGTATATAGCCTTTTTGTTCTTAATTTACTTAAAAGCATATTAACTCCACCAACATTTTTAGATATACTCATTTCGTTATCATTTAAAATTACTGTTAGTTTTGTATCACTACTTCCTGCGTCATTTAATGCTTCTAATGCCATTCCACCAGTTAGTGCTCCATCACCAATTACACATATAATTGAATTATTTTCTTTTTTTATGTCTCTTGCTTTTGCCATTCCTAATGCAATTGATATTGATGTACTACTATGTCCTGTGTTAAAGCAGTCTGTTTCGGATTCTTCTAGTTTTGGAAATCCTGCTATTCCTCCAGATGTTCTTAAAGTTTTTAGTTCTTCTTTTCTTCCTGTTAAAATTTTATGAGTATATGTTTGATGTCCTACATCCCATATTATTTTATCAAAGGGGACATTAAATATACTATGCAAACTAATTGTAAGTTCTACAACTCCTAAATTTGAAGCTAAATGTCCTCCATTTTTGGATACTATTTTTATTATATATTCTCTTATCTCTTGTGCTAATATTTTCTTTTCTTCTATATTTAATTTTTTTAAATCATCTATAGAATTTATTTTTTCTAACATTATCCTCACCTTTATATTATACAAACATTAGCATTATTAAAGTTGCTATTGGTACTGTAATATTGTCTGTTCCTTTTATAGAAATTGCTTCTAATACAGTTATTATTAAACTTATTATTATTGCTTTTAAATACCAAAATGGATTATTTATATATATTAAATAAATAGAAATAATTATAAATGATACTATAAACATTGTAAGTGAACCTGCTATTGATTTTTCTGTATCATAAACTTTATATTTTTTACTTTTTATTAATTTACCGAATATAGCGGCTAATCCATCTCCAAACGCCATTACAAAAATTGGTACTAATCCCAAAATTGGTTTATTTAATACTCCAAATGTAATAATTACTAATATTAATAACGAACAAGCATAGTATACTGTGCCTAATCCATCTTTTTTATTTTCTTCTCTTTCCATTACTTTTATAATGTCCTTTTTATATGAAATGTAGTTAATTATTACAAATGTTAATGGAACAAATGCCGCAAACCAAACATTATTGAAAAAGTACATTGCTATTAGCCACCAGTTTCCAAGCATTATATGTATAAATTTTCTACTAGCTTCTTTTCCTACTTTTTCAAATAGCTTTCCACCTATTATCATTAAAAATATAAATATATACGATACTAATATTCCAATCCAATTTTGCATTATTACACCTCTTTCATATTTTTATATAATAACATATTTTTTTTCTTTTTTCTACAAAATTATGTTATTTTAAATTATTTATAAAGTCCATCTTTTTATGCCAATTATATATAATGTAAAAAAACAGATTGATATTTGGTATCAATCTGTTTAAAAATTTTTTAAAATTTAATCCAATTTATTTAAAATATTTTGTTCTATATTTAGTAATCTATTATATTTGGCAACTCTGTCAGTTCTACATGGTGCGCCAGTTTTTATTTGTCCTGCATTAACAGCTACTGCTAAATCTGCAATAGTTGTATCTTCTGTTTCTCCCGATCTGTGTGAAATTATAGTTTTATATCCATATTTTTTTGCTAACTCTATTGCTTCTAACGTTTCTGTTAATGTTCCTATTTGATTAGGTTTTATTAATATTGCATTTGCAACTTTTTTATTTATTCCTTTTTGTAATCTATCTATATTAGTTACAAATAAATCATCGCCAACTAGTTGTACTTTTTCTCCAATTCTATTAGTTAATATTTCCCATGTTTCCCAATCTTCTTCTGCCAATCCATCTTCTACAGAAATTATAGGATATTTTTGTGTTAAATATATAATATATTCAACCATTTCTTCTTTTGTTTTTAATTCTTTGGTTTTCCAAAAATAATATCCTTCTTTTCCTATTTTTTTAGCTTCATCATACATTTCTGTACTTGCAATATCCAAACTTAAAGCAATATCTTTTCCTGGTATAAACCCTGCTTTTTCAATTGCCTTAACTATATATTTTAATGCTTCTTCTTCATCTTCTAAATTTGGTGCAAATCCACCTTCGTCGCCAACTGCCACTGAATATCCATTTTCTTTTAAAACTTTTTTTAAATTATGATATACTTCTACTCCTCTTTGTAATCTTTCTTTAAATGTTATATTTCCAATTGGCATAATCATAAATTCTTGTATGTTTATATTATTATCTGAATGTTTTCCACCATTTAATATATTCATCATTGGTATTGGTAATTGTGCTCCATTTATTCCACCTATATATTCATACAATTCTATACCTAAAGATTGCGCAGCAGCTTTTGCAACCGCAAGTGAAACTCCTAAAGTTGCATTTGCTCCTAAATTAGATTTATTTGGTGTATCATCTAAATCTAATAACATTTTATCTATTTCTCTTTGATTATAAACATTCATTCCTTCCAATTTTTTTGATATTTTTTTATTTACATTTTCTACTGCTTTTGTTACACCTTTTCCTAAATATCTTTTTTCATCACCATCTCTTAATTCAACAGCTTCAAAACTTCCTGTTGATGCTCCTGATGGTACCAGTGCTTTTCCTATATATCCATTTTGAGTCATTACCTCTACTTGTACAGTAGGATTTCCTCTTGAATCTAACACTTCTAATGCATTAACTTCTTTAATTAATAATTCTCTTTTCATACCAAACCTCCTATGTAAATATTTTTTACATATTTTACATATTTATACATAAATTGGATTGTTTTATTTTTATATTATGAAGTTTAAAGGATTTTTATATTATATAAAAAATACATATGTAAATTTTTATGCTGATTTTTTATTTCTTAATTCTAATGCATATTTAATCGTTATATCATTTACTTCTCCTGATGAAATTCTTGCAATTTCATTAATTACCTCATTTTCATTTAACAATTTTACTGTTGTTCTTGTTCTTTTATTCTCTACTTGTTTGCTTATGTAATAATTATAATTTGCTGATGCCGCAATTGTAGGTAAATGTGATATACATAGTACTTGATGATTATTAGATATTGATTTTAATTTGTCTGCAACACTACTTCCTGCTTTTCCGCTTATTCCTGTATCTATTTCGTCAAATATTAATATTGGTGTTTTATCTGTTTCTGCTAATACTTTTTTTATTGCAAGCATTATTCTTGACATTTCTCCACCTGATGCTATTTTATTTAATTCTTTTTCTTCTTCTCCCATATTTGTTTTTATATAAAATTCTACTTTGTCTTTTCCAGTTTCAAAAAAATCATTTTCTATATATTCAACTTTTACATTTATTTTAGCATTTTTCATTTCTAGTTCTTCTAATTCTTTATTAATACATTGGCTTAATTTTGTGGCTTTTTTATTTCTTAGATTATGTATTTTTTCTGCAATTTGTGTCATTTCTTCTTCTAATTTTTTTAATTCTATTTTTAATTTTTCGTTATTTTCTTCTAAATTTTCTATATATTTTATTTCTTCTTCTATTTGATTTTTGTAATTTAATATCTCTTTTATATTATTTCCATATTTTCTTTTTAAAGAAAATATTAAATCTAGTCTATTTTCTATTTCTTCTTGTTCATTTTGATCAAAATATGTATCTTCATTATAAATACTAATATCTCTTGAAATTTCTTGTAATTCATAATATATACTTTTTAAATTACTAGTTACTTTTTCGTATTTTTCGTCTATTGTTTCTATTTTTTCTAATGCTCGTATTGCTTCACTTATAGTATCTACACTATTATCTCCTATTAATACATTTGCTTTATTTAAATTTTCTGATATTTTTTCAGAATTTAAAAATATTTTTCTTTTTTCTTCTAATTCTATTTCTTCATTTTCTTTTAATTTAGCATCTTCTATCTCATTTAATTGATATCTTAATAAATCTAGTTTTCTTTGTTTTTCTTTGTCATCGCCATAGTTTTCTTTTAATTCTTTTATTATTTCGTTACGTCTTTGATAATTTTCTTTATATTTTTCAGATATTTCTTGTAATTCTTCTCCTACAAAATTATCTAAATATTTAAGATGTGTTTTATTATCTAACAAATTTTGATTATCATTTTGCCCATGTATTTCTATAAAGTTATTCATTATTTTTTTTAATTCGTTTACAGTAATTAATCTTCCATTTATTTTACAAAGGTTTCTTCCATTTTCATATATTTCTCTTGATACAATTATATTTCCGTCAACAGAGTATTCGCTTGTAGGATCATATATACATAGTTCAACAAATGATTGAGTTTCTCCTTTTCTAATCATTTCTTTTGAAAATCTTCCTCCACAAATTATTCCTAATGAATCTATTATTAATGTTTTTCCAGCTCCTGTTTCTCCTGTTAAAACATTAAAGCCATTATTCAATTCTAAATTTAAGTCATCTATTATTCCTATATTTTTTATATGTAAATTTGTTATCATAATAATATCCTCCAAAGAAAAAATGTTCGCTATTATTGTATTCAAACTTTTAAAATTTGTCAATACTTTTTACGAACATTTTTTCTTTAAATTTTATTTAATTTTATTTTTAACTCATTAATTGCTTTTCTTCTATGACTAATTTTATTCTTTTCTTCTTCTGATATTTCTGCATAAGTTTTTCCATTTTCTAATTCAAATATTTCATCATATCCAAATCCATTATCTCCTCTTTTGCTTAAAGCTATCTTTCCTTTTATAACTCCGGTACCTGTTATAAAATCAGAGCCATTATAATAAGCAACAACACATTTTACTTCTGCATTCCTATTTTCATCTTTTAAATTTTTCATTTTTTCTAATATATAATTA
This sequence comes from uncultured Clostridia bacterium, assembly GCA_934133175.1. Classification (GTDB taxonomy): domain Bacteria; phylum Bacillota; class Clostridia; order TANB77; family CAG-508; genus CAG-269. The sequence goes on from CAKPAX010000013.1 coordinate 9,834, forward strand.
TTTATTTCTTCTTTTGTTGAATTAGGTCCAAGAAATCTTGCAGTATATATTCCTGGCCATCCATCAAAATAATCTATACATAATCCACTATCATCTGCAATACATGGAATCTTTGTTATATCATAAATTTCTTTTGCTTTCTTTTTAGCATTTTCTTCAAATGTTTTCCCATCTTCTATAACTTCTATATTACAATTTACATCTTTCATTGATAATATTTCATATTCTTTAAGTAGATTTTTTAATTCTTCTAATTTTCCTTTATTATTTGTTGCTATAAGTATTTTTTTCATAATTCTACCTCCAAAAATATTATAACATAAAAATATAAAAATAGTATGTATTATTTAGGTTCATTAATTAATAAGAAAGCCACTTAGAATTCTAAGTGACTCCCTCGTTTTAGTTTTCAATATTATTTTATACATCAAGTGCTGCTATTTCATCAGCATAACCAATGTATGATTCTGGAGTAAGATTAAGCAAAGTTGCTTTATCTTCTTCTGATAAAACCTCAAGACTATTTACAAAAGAATGAATATCTTCTTCTGTAATCTTCTTACCTCTTGTAAGCTCTTTAAGCTTTTCATAGGCATCTGATATACCATACTTCCTAAGCATTGTCTGTATTGGCTCTGCCAATACTTCCCAGTTATTATCCAAATCAGCCGAAATAGCCTTAAAGTTAGCTTCACACCTATTCAAACCATTTATAGTTTCTTTTATAACCTGTAAGGTGTAACCAAAGGCTACTCCAATATTTCTCTGAACAGTTGAATCTGACAAGTCTCTTTGCCATCTAGATCTTAAGAGTTTGTCAATAATACCTGACATGATTCCATTTGCCATATAAACGTTACCTTCGCTGTTTTCAAACTTTATAGGATTAACTTTATGTGGCATAGTTGAAGAACCAACTTCTCCCTGTACAACTTTCTGCTTAAAATACTCTATTGATATGTACATCCACATATCAATATCAAGATTTAGAACAATCATGTTGAAATGTTCCAAATCTTGTAAAAAAGTACACAAGTCATCATGTGATTCTATCTGAGTTGTAATAGGATTAAAACTTAAATCAAGCCATCCTACAAACCCCTCCATTACATATGGCCAATTCACATTTGGAAATGCAACTGATATAGCAGAATAATTGCCTGTGGCTCCATTAAACTTACCTTTGTCCAATGAATTTTCTACAAGCACAGACTGGTCTTTCAACCTTCTTTCATATACTTTAAACTCTTTTCCAAGAGTTGTCGGTGTTGCTGGCTGTCCATGTGTTCTTGCCATCATTGGCACATCCATAAACTTTGTACTAAGCTTACTTATTGTGCTAATCAACTCGTTAATAGCAGGTATCAATACTTCATCCTTTGCTTCCTGAATCATCATCGCATAGGCAAGATTATTTATGTCTTCTGAAGTACATCCAATATGAACAAGACTTACCAAATCATCAAGTCCTTTTTCACGAAGCTTTTTACCTATGTAGTATTCAACAGCCTTTACATCGTGGTTTGTGACCTTTTCGATCTTTTTCACCTCTTGTGCATCATTGACATCGAAATCTTCATAAATACTCATTATATACTCATAATTATCCTGAAAATTTCTTCTTCTTTCTTTTAAGCTTGGATCTTTAACAACATCCTCATCCAACAAGCGCTCAAGCCATAGAATCTCAACTTCGACTCTATATTTAATAAGAGCATATTCTGAAAAATACTCCCTTAACTGATCAGAAACTGCTGAATATCTACCATCCAATGGCGATAATGCTAGTAGAGCTGTTTTTTCTGCTATCTTTTTGGCTAACTTAGCCTTTACCTTTGGATTAGCAGCGAAAATCTTGGCATAATTCTGAATATTCTCTGCTATTTCTGGGTTCCGCTCTTTTACAGTATCTAAGAACTCTTTGGTTACCTCCTTTACAATATCTTCTCCTAAAACCTCATTTAGTGTTAACATTTGAACACTCCTTTCTAAAAAATTAATTAATTAGTTGCATTTTTCTAAAGCTGTCTTTCCTTTTTAGAAAAATATATAAATAACATTACTATTATAACATAATTTTACATAATGTGTAACAAATAAAGTCAGCCTTAATTATAGACTGACTTTATTCTCATATTATTTAATTATTGTAATATCCATGAATTTGATTGAGTATCTTTCTTTACTTTCATATCTGATTTTATTGTAACTATAGGACGTATTCCATAACTTTCAGTTTGGCTTCCAAATCTATATACATCTGCATGAAATCCATAACAAAGATATTCGTTATTTCTAGTTGCTATATTTACACCTTCAGTTACTCCATTAGGAGTAGTTGTTTTTCTAATAAATCCAATCACATAAATTGTATTGTCTCCTGACATACTTGTATTTCCTATAAATCTAGTTGCAAGAAAACCAGATGTTAAATCTTCTCTAAATATAATATTTCTTATATTTTCATTTTCAACATGGCTTTTAGTATATGCATATAAATTTTGTATAAATTGCTTCTTATCTGTTGAAGCACCTGGATATTCCGTACTAATACTAGTTAATGTTGGATATTGCACAGCAAACCTAGCTTGTTGTCCATAACCAGTAGTATATGCATTATTTATATTACCATCTGTTATACCTGCTTGTTTATTAACATCATTAATATTTATACTTCTTGCACCACTTCCAGTACTTGTTTTAGTTTCCTCTTCATCTGGTCCACCTATTTTGTATTCTGTTTGAAGAGCTGTATTTGCACCATAACCATATCCGTATATTTTACAAGCATCATTTAATTCTTGTTCTGCATATAAATATCCAATTCCACCTTCTAAAGTAAAGTTCTCACCAGCATCTGTTTTTATAGCATTCTCTGATATTAATTCAACTCCATCATCATTTACATTTAAAACTCTCCATTTTATACTATCTTTTGCTGTAAAAATTTGCTCACTATTTCCATTTCCATGTGTAATTTTTTCTCCTGAAGTTGTAGGTACTGTTCCAACTGGTGAAACATATGTTGTTTTTGAAGAATCTACATTTTGTTTTCCTTCTGCATCTGTCTTAGTTGGATTATATGTTACATAATCACCTACTGAAACAACTTGAGTTATTGCATTTTCTGAACTAGATGTATTTAATTCATCTACCTTTCCAGTGTTGTCAATTGTATAAATTTTATCGTCTGTAGTAACTTTTAAAGAATCCTCTTGCAATACTCCTGTAATTCCATTTTTATCTAATTCTGCCTTTACAGAACTTAAATCTACTTTTCCTTCATCATTATAACTTCCCATTATAGCTAATTTTATTAATTCATCGACTTTAGCCTTGTCTGTTTTTGTTTTTGCATTTGTTGCTTGTTTTAATATTCCATTTTCTCCTGTTAACATACTAATTGTAACACCTGCTAATATTAATAATACAATTATTGTAATTACTAAAGCTATAAGTGTTATACCTTTACTTTTTCTTATCATTTGTTTTCCTCCTTTTAATTTTAATATAATTTTATATTAATTCTTATCTAATTACAATATTTGTAATAAAAATGTAATATTTTACTTATTAATTTTCTTTATTTTAAAAACTTTTATTATAATTACATATTAAAACATAATTATCTAAAATTTCCATAAAATACTTAAGAGGTTCTTTTACCAAGAACCTCCTCCACTACTTGAACCTCCTACACTATCACTAGATGGACTAGTAGACATTGCGGTAGTAGCAGATGACATTGCAGTATTCATAAATATTCCAAAATCATGCACATTAAAATCATCTCTTGAATCATACCAATGAGGAGCTTGAAGTGCTATATTTTCAAATTGATTAATCCATATATTTGATACTCCTAAAGCATAAGTATATGGTAATATATTATAAAAATATTCTGGATTTTGTGTAACCAAACTTTCTAATTTAGATTTTTCCGCAGTTTGCAAAAATCTTTTAAATCCTTTTACTTTTCCTAGCATTTCATTTCCATAATCCGTTCTTTTAGGCATAATTTTTAAGAACATTAAAATAACTGCTATGCATATTATTCCAACTATATACATTATTAAATTCATACTATTTTGAACTAAAACAGGAAGAACCATAGAACACCATGGTATAACACCAAGCACTACCCCAAAAATTATTGCAAATATTTTTGGCATTTTTATCAGTCCAATGAATCCACCTATTAAAACAGTAAAACCAATACCAGTAAATATTAAAGCAAATGGTAATGTAAATAGCCCTAATATACTACTATATTCCATTATAGGCTTTACAGTAATCAAAACAAACAACGCTATAATCATCATTATAAGCCATTTCTTTTTTCCTGTTGCTGTTGACTCAAAAATTTTGTTTTTATTTTCTTTACTATTAAAATTACTTTTTATTCTATCTAATGTTATATAAAAATTATCATATAAATCTGAAGATGTTACAGATGACTTTTCAACTGTAGCAGTTGCCATTTCTATTGCTTGAGTATAATTGATTTTTTCACCATTTCTTTTTGCCTCTTTTAGAATCTCTTTAACCTTTTCCATATCAACACTATTTTTTCTTTTAAACAATCCATTAAAGAATATTCTTTCGTTTTCATTGTTTCCGTCATATTCTTTTATTTTAGTGATTCTAAATCCTTTTGACATTTTAAATAATCCTAATTCTTCAGTTTCCTCAATTTTTAAATATCCTTTATTAGCTAAATATATAAGCAATGAAATTATTGCAGGTGTTGTAGCAGAACCTTCATATAAAAATCCTACTTCAGCCGAATTAAATCCTTCTGGTGGATAAAATTCAACAGTTTCTACAACTTTATCATCTTTTCCATACTTAGACCATAACCTATCAGAAATCAAAACACATACTAATGAAAATATCATAACAGCTATAGAATATATATCTATATCATTTTTAGCCCCCACAAAATATCCTTCTGGTAATGTAAGTCTAATTGTTAGTGCCTGCCCTGATTTCAAAGTATTATTTAATGTACCACTTATTATATTTCCATTAACAGTGTAATAAACATCGGAACTATTTGTTGAACCTACATCCCCACTTGAAAAGCCAAGCAAATTTTCATCGAATTCTTTTGGCATAGTAATTTTAAATGTTACATTACTTATGCTTGTACCCCATTCACTTCCTATTAAATTATAATATAATTCGTCAGCATTCTTTAATGGATCTTTTCCTATATTGTATTTATATTTTATTGTATATGTATGTCTACCTATTACTGTATTATTAATATCTCCTATTACAATAATTTCATTTCCAAATTCTTTTATTTTTTTATAATTTTCACTAACTTCTAAGTTTGTTATTTTTGCTTTATTATTTGACGTTGTTCCATCTACCCTTTTTACATTATTTTCCAATGGTATTTTTCTAAATATTCCATGTTTTGCTGTAGTAAAATACGCAGTTATTCTTTCAGTAATATCGAAAGTATTATCCTCGTTAACTACCATATCAATATCATAACTTTCTACAGTATAACCTCCAGAAGATGATATTGCAAAAGAATTATTAGGAATTACTACAATTAATAATAAAATAAAAAACAGAATAAATTTTAAATATACTTTTTTCATTAAAAACTTCCACCTTTACATTGTTTTTTCTTTTGCACTTATTTCAAGTTATGTATAGACTATCAAATTATTTAATAAAAAGCAAGCAACATTAAATATTTTTTTTACACAAAAATAAGCCAATTCACTTTTGTCATATATATACCTTTATAAATTAACAATTTTATATATTATCATTTCTTATTGTTTCAATAATATTTTGTTTATTTATTTTCTTTATAGCAAATCTCATTATAATTCCTATTATTACAAATACAAATATTATTGAAATTATAATTGATTTTATTGGTATTATATAATTTGTTTGTATACTATTAGAAAATGCATTATATATTAAATATGACATTCCTATTCCTATTGGAATTCCTATTATTAAAGCTTTTAAACCATAGAATATATTTTCTAGTCTTATCATTCTTTTAAACTCTTTTGATGTCATTCCAACAGATTTAAGCATTGCAAATTCTTTACTTCTTAAATTCATATTTGTTGTTATTGTATTAAATATGTTTGTTATTCCAATTAAGGTTATTACAGCAATAAATCCATAAAGAAAAATTGAAATAACTAATACCATTGAATTTAATTGCTTTTGTGTTTGCTCTAAATTATCTATAAGTACTTCTTTTTTTCCTTCTACATTAATTAAATTTTTTATATCATTCTCTAATTGGGTAGCATTAGAAGAATTTATATACATACTTTTTACTGTTTCTTTTAAATTTAATTTCTGCATAAATTCATCACTAACAATTAAATATCCAGTATTTGAATATGAATCATCTAATCCCATAGGCTTTTTATTTGTTACATATACTATTTGCAATTCTTTTGTATTATTGTTTGAATCTTTTATGTTTAATTTATCACCTGTTTTTATATTATAAATATCTCCAAATACTTGCTTTCCATCATAATATGCTAAACCTTCATTAACTAAAATTGCACCATTTTTATATTTTTCTAAATTGCCTCCTAATTTTTTTACATATCTTTCATATTCTTCATTTCCAACTGAATGTATTGATATAGTTAATGTTTCATAATTACTATATTCATATCCAGCTTTATCTTTTGCAAAATCTGTTAAATATTTATTTTCTTTATCAACAATTTCTATATCTCCTCTTATATGAATAGAATATTCTTTAATATTATTCATTTTCGAAATTTCTTTATAAAATTCTATATTTTTACTTCCGAATATTCCCATATTATATGATAATTCTTGGTAATATAGCCCTGACATTTTAAATCCATATCCTATAAATGTTGATAATGAGATAAAAATAACTACACTAACTATTATTGAAATTATTGTTGTTCTATATTTTTTTCTGTTTCTTTTTAAATTTTTATATGATATTTCTCCACCTATTCCAAAAATTTTACTAATTATTTTTGGGCATCTTATTTTTTTAGCTTTTATTTTTATATCTTGATTACTTCTAATTGCTTCTATTGGAGATATTTTAGAAGCCTTTCTTGCAGAAGAAATACTAGATAAATATATAGTAATAGCACTTAATATAACTGTAAGTAATATTGGAATAATAGGTACACAATATAAAAATTTTATTCCATTTAAAGAATCTTTTAAAAGAATATTAACAAGCCATAATAACACAGCTATTGCTATTATTCCTGAAATTATTCCAAGTGGAATTGCTATTATTCCTAAAATTGCACCTTCAAATAAAACACTTTTCTTAATTTGTTTTGAAGTTGCTCCAATGCTTGAAAGCATACCATATTGTTTTATTTTTTCTGTTATAGAAATTGCAAAGCTATTTCTTATTACAAAAACACTTGAAACTATAATTATTACAATAACAACTCCAGCTATTGAACACAATGTTGCTATAAGTCCATCATCAAAACTTGCTCCTTCATATGATAGTAATGTATTATTTACTCTTAAATCATATTTTTTTAATTTATATGTATTTCTCATACCATTAACTGTTATTTGTTCTTCTGATTTTGTTGAATTATCAGCAACCTTCATTTCATTTAATTCTGCTGTATATTCTTCAAATTTATATTTATTTTTATATCTTATTGCAACATTTGCTTTATTTTTTACTTCATCCATTTTAGTAATGACAGTATAACCTGGTGCAGAATAAGGTTCTATGTTTCTATTTGTTCTTTCTATTATTCCTACTATTGTATATTCATTAGAGAACTCTGTTTCTATGTATTCTTTTTGCTCTTCATTATATGGATTTCTTTGATTTAATTCTTTTCCTTCTGAAATTCTTTTTCCTATATCTAATTTTAATTTTTGTCCAACTTTGTAATCAACTTTTCCATTTTGTATAATGCTTTCTTCTATAACAATTTCATTACTATTTTCTGGTAACCTTCCAGAAACAAGATTTATTCCTATATTTTTGAAATCGTTTACAGCCATCAAACTTAAATATGGTTTATATTCATTTTTACTTTCTTTTAAATAACTATAACCTAAACTCTCTAAAAGATATGTTTGCTCTACATTTCTGTTATTTTGTAAAACTTTTATATCATTTTTTGGTACATCATATAAAGTAACATGATAATTTCCATCATCTTTTTTGGCGTTTTCTACTAATGTTTTTTGAACACTTGTCACCATACCTGCAACTGCACATATTAGTGCTGTAGAAAGTATAATACCAATTATAGTAACAATAGTTCTTTTTTTATTTAACTGTAAATCCTTAAAGATTAATTTTTTTATTATATCCATTATTATACATTCCTTTCATCTTTTATAATCTTTCCATCATCTATTGTTATAATTCTGTCTGCTTCTAATGCAATTTTTTCATCATGTGTTATTACTATAACTGTTTGATTAAATTTTTTATTTGAAAGTCTTAATAATGAAATTACTTCTTCTGATGCTTTACTATCTAAATTTCCTGTTGGTTCATCTGCAAGCATAATTGCTGGTTCATTTATAATAGCTCTTCCTATTGAAACTCTTTGCTGTTGTCCTCCTGATAATTGATTTGGTAAATGATTTTTTCTATTTGACAATTTTAAAGTATTTAAAACTTCTTCTAATCTTTTTTTATCTACTTCTTTGCCATCTAACCTACATGGCAAAGTTATATTTTCCTCTACATTTAAAGTTGGAATTAAATTATAAAATTGATATATTAATCCTATTTGTCTTCTTCTAAATATTGCTAAATTATCATTATTTAAAGTATATATATCTTTTCCATCTATATATACTTTTCCAGATGTTGGTCTATCTACACCTCCAAGTAAGTGTAATAATGTAGATTTTCCGCTTCCACTTGCTCCAATTATTGCAACAAATTCTCCTTTTTCTACTTTAAATGAAACATTATTTACAGCTCTAACTTCATTTTCTCCTTTTCCATATGTCTTACATAAATTTTCAACTTTTAAAATTTCCATATTTATTTTTGTATGATAAACATACTCTCCTTTCTTATTATTTGATTTTATTATATTTTATAAAAGTGACTATCAAGTGACTAAAAAACTATAAATTTAGTCACAAAAAAACTGTGCTATAAAATTTCACACAGTTTCTTATTTCATATATTTTATAATAAATTCTGTACCTTTTCCCTTTTCTGACTTACAACTTATATAACCATTATCTTTTTCTATAATTGTTTTAGCTAACGCAAGACCTATACCTATACTATTTTCTGATGAGTCTTTTCCTTTATAAAATCTTTCAAAAATATGTTTAATGTCTTCTTTATCTATTCCATTTCCTTCATCTATAATTTGTATTTTTGTATACAAATTATTTTCCTCATAATTTATATAAATATTTTTATTTTCATCTGTATGTTCTATACAATTCTTTATTATATTTGTTATAGCTTCTTCTTGCCACTTATAATCTCCAATAAAGAAAGAATCTTCTTTGCCTTTTATTACAATATTTTGATTTTTTATTTCTATTGGTATTTCTAATCTTTTTAAACAAGCTGATATTAATTCTTTTACATTTATCTTTTCTTTTATAAAGTCTTCTACACCCGCTTCTAATCTTGAGAATTTTAAAAGTGATATAATTAAAAAACTTATATTTTCTATTTGTTTATCTATTTCAAAAATAAATCTTTGTCTTGTTTTTTCATCCATTTTAGGATTATCTTTTAAATTATCTAACATTATAGATATAGAAGTTATTGGTGTTTTTAATTGATGTGATATATCTTGTACAGACACTTTTAGGCTTTCTTTATCTTGTTTTGATTTTTCCGCTTCTTCTTTTAACATTACCGTTATTTTATATAATTCATTTTTTAAATTACTTAACTCATCTTCGCTATTATCTTCTATTTTTAATTCATAATTTCTATTATTGATTTCATTTATATATTTTTTAATTTCATTAAGTTTTTTATTTCTACTTTTTATATATAAAATTGCTATAATAATCCACAATAAATTTATTATTACTGCCAAGGCTACATTAGTTTTTATATTATTATTCATTTGATTTTTTATAGTCAAAATACTATTTTCCTCATTTGAATACATACCATATCTTTTTAAAAGTTCTTTTCCTTCTATATTGTTTGCATCATCTTTATTTAAAATTTCTATAATTTTGTTTGTATCTACTTCTGGATAATTTTCTTTTATTTCTGATATTATTTGAGCCATCTTTATATTTATTTGTTCGTTAAAACTTTTATATTGTTTTATTGTATTTAATAACATTACAATTGATGTTGTTATAGTAATAATTATCATTGGTATAAGTATTTTCTTTAAATATTTTTTCAAATTAATCTCCTACTCTATATCCCAAACCTCTTACAGTTTTTATAATATTTTCATCTTCTAATTTTTCTCTTATTCTTTTTATATATACAGTTAATGTATTATCATTTACAAAATTTCCTGCTATATCCCATATTTTTTCTAATAACTCATCTCTTGTAATCAATTTATTTACATTAGAAAATAACATTAAGACAATTCTATATTCTAAACTTGTAAATATTATCTCTTGTTCTCCTTTATATACCTTTGCTTGATTCATATCTATTTTTATATCTTTATATTTTATAATATTTGAATTTATATCAGCTTTATTGTATCTTCTAAAAACTGAATTTATTCTTGATATAAGTTCTCTTGTTCTAAATGGTTTTATTATATAATCATCTGCTCCCAAATCAAGCCCCATAACTACATTTGTTTCTTCATCTCTTGCTGTTAAAAATATTATTGGTATATCTTTTCTTTCTTTTACAAATTTACAAATATTAAATCCATTTCCATCTGGTAATGTTATATCTAATAATATCAAATCAAAATCTTCTGTTTCAATTATTTTTTTAGTATCTTCTTCTGTTTTGGTAACTTTCACATTAAAGTTTTCTTGTTCTAATGAATATTTTAATCCTAATATTATGCTGTCACTATCTTCCACTAATAAAATTTTTTTCATATTATCACCGATTATATTATACCTATTTTTTTACTTTTGTAAATGACTATTTTGTCATATTTATAAAACAAATTTCCATGCAAAATATTATAATATAAAAAACTAGCTTTTAATAATATAAAATTAAAAACTAGTTTTTTACAATAATTATTTTACATATTCATTTAATGGTTTTAGTCTTATTTGTAAATCTCCCATTTTTTCTGTTGTTATATATCCTGGTTCTGCATTTATTACATCTGGAATTCTATTTACAATAGTTGCACAAGTAAGTTCTACTGTTGCTGGTTTTTCTACAGTTATAGTAGTTGTTGGTTCACCTTCAACTGTCCAAACATTTTTATCAAATTCATCTGGTGCATATACTTTTCCTATACATTCAGATTCTATTGTAATTCCTTCTTTAGTTTGAGTTGTTACAACAGCACTCATACCTGTTGCATCTCCTGCTTTTATTGTCATATTTAAAGTTGAAGAATATATATCTTCTTTATAAGTTTGTGGTACACATTTTTGTGTTTGAGAAATTACTGTTAAACCTAATTTTGAACATAACCATCCATTTACATTCCACATATATGATGGTAAATATTCTCCTTTATCTATTACAGCCTTTCTTTCTTCATCTGTAATTCTATCTACAGATGCAACTTGTTTATCAAATTCATCTAATGTTAGTCCAGCACCATGTGCTTCTGCTAATGCTATACCATAATCTTCTACATTATAGCTTGAACTTCCTTTTATTTTTGTTATTTTTTGTGTTGAACCTGATATTGATGATATAAGTTGCCCCCAATAAATATCCTGATATCCTGTTCCTGTTATTGTACAATTATTCTTTTTTGCCATTTCATCTATTTTTTTAGTTAATTGTGGATTAGAATTTTGTGGATAAAATGCTTCTTCACATGTTGATATAGCATTTATTCCTAATTCTGCACATAACATATATGGTTCTTCTAATTCTGCAATTAAACTTCTTGTTGTTATTACACATATATCTGGTTTTGCATCTTCTAAAACTTTTCTAGCATCTTTTGCATCTGATACTACAATTCCTAATTTTTCTTTTCCTAATATATCTCCAATGTCTTTTCCTATTACTTGTGGATTAACATCAATTGCTCCTACTATTTCTACTCCTTTTTCTAACATATATCTCATTGTATATATGCTCATTTTTCCTACGCCGTATTGAACAGCTTTAATTTTACGTTCCATATTGAAACCTCCTTTGTATTTTTTATTTTATATAATTTTTTTAATTATATACATTGATATATTATAAAATTCTTACTTTAGTTTTTTATATATTTTCCTTCTTGTTTTTTGACAATATCTCCAATTTTAAGTTCTGGATATAATTCTTTATATATAGAAATATTTCCTTCTCCATTTTCATATGTTAAATAAATTTTTTCATCTGTTATTTCTGTTACTATAAAATTTTTATTTTCATCTTCTTTTATAGCTGAATACATTTCATCTAATTTATTAAATGCTTCTTGATCTTTAATATTAAGTTCTCCATTATATATTTCAAATTTATTATTTTTTACTATCAATTTTGAGCCTAAATCTATATTGTAAAAATCATTTTTATTCATTTGACATATATTATTAATATCCTTTTCTTCTAATTCTTTTCTATCTTCTTGAGATGTTGTAAGATATATATCAAATTCTTTTCCATTTTCTATATTTATTAATGTTAATTTGTTATCTTTCATTCCATATACTACACATATATCATTTTCACTAATCTCTTTACTGTTATTTATTTCTTGTCTATTTTCCTTAACTTGATTTAATTTTTTTTCAAATTCTTCTATGCTATTAGTATTTGATTTTTCTTCATTTTTATTTAAAGCTTTTGTTAATTCTTTTATAAAATCAGATAACAAATTATTCACCTCTTTATTATTTAGAATATTTTTTCCAAGTTCACCTAAATTCATATATACCACTTATTCCTTTCTTCTTGCCCCTAAAACATGTTAAAAAGAATAAATGCATTTTATAAAAAAGTTATATCACACAATTTTAAATTACACAATATCCACGAAAAAATTATTTAACAATATTATTTACATAAAGAACATTCTCAACTTGAAAATTTATGTAAAATATGATAAAATATACCTCACATAGCAATTATATATTGCTGTTTAATATATATTTTCTTTTGTTGCCTTAACATTGTTATGTTAAGTTCTCATAAATATTTTATACATCAAAGGAGGAATAATATTGGATTACTATTGTTTTCCAACAAAAACTGGAGATATTTCGGTATTTACTAATCTAGACCAATACATTGATTATAATGAAAAATTTTTTTACGAAATAACTCAAGAAGACGTAATGCTAGCTAAACAAAAAGGTAAATTATTATTATTTGATTTACGAACACAAACTTTTATTGATTGTAATGGCAATACTATCAATATTAAAGGAAAAGAAATTTTCCCTCGGTGTAAAATACAAGAATCTGAACAATTACTCAATTCAATTGAAAATAACGGAGGAAACTCTATTGTTACATTAAATGACTCAAAAATTGTCGAAAACTGGTTTGAATATGTAGAAGTACAAAGAAAATTTTTACATACTACATTTGGAGAAGTTCAAAGTAATCTCCATTTTTACGAAAAAAAATTTGGAAATAAATTTTTTTTAAAGACCATAAAAAAGCAATTTTCAGGTATATGTCATATCACACAAATAGGAAACTCTAAAGCTTTATCTGCTTTTATAGGACACAGTTTATTGGGTGGAAATATGTTAATATCAGATAACACCACTCCTGTAATTATTACAGATGCTCTTTCTATAATTAAAGATAATTATGGAAAAAGAGAATGGCGAGTTTTTGTCGTAAAAGACAAAATTTTGTGTATATCTAGAGCCTCTGACGAATTTGTAGATATTGAACCTTATATCATTGAAAAAATCAAAAAGAAAATAGATGAATTATCAAAAATATCTATTTTTCCTTCATCTTATTGCGTTGATTTTTTTGAATATGATAATAATGGAGAAATATTATTTGATATTTGCGAATTCAATCCAATTGAAAGTTCTGGAGTATATATAAATAATGATTTAGTTTTTTAGATTCTAAAAAGATTGTTAGATAGCATAATTATTCTACTATTAAGGAGTGTTAACAGTATTCTACTGAAAACACTCCTTTTAGTTTTTTTATAGTTATAAAAACTTGAAATATTAATATATACTAATATTTTTTATTATAAAAACGAAATTTTTAATTAATCAATAGATATATTATTTATATAACCTTCAGAATCATAAGAAACTCTTACATTATATTTTGTATATTTCTCAATCAAATTATTAATTTCTTCAATATTATCTGAATATACAGTTCCTTTAAATGTTACATCTACTTTTCTTTCTTTATCACTATTACTAGATTCAATACTCTTTAATAATTGTAGTATCTCAGTTCCTTTTATTTCTTTTCCTTGATAATAAAGAAATCGTGAATTAAAACTTTCCTTTAGAATATCACTCATTGAATTAGACTTTATAACGCTGGACGCCTCTTTAGCTGGTAACCAAACCTTCTTTATTAATAAAAATCCTCCTAATATAATTATTACTAATAATAAAATAATTATAATTTTATTGTTTTTCATATGTATTCCCCTTTCTTTTACATTATTAAATATAGGTTAACATACTTTTATTAAATTTTCAATAACCTCACTTTATTTATTAAAAATATTAATTATAGCAAAAGAGAGAAAACTGTTAAAGTTTCCCTCTTTCATTCTAACTTAGGACTTACAGTCCTATTTTTCTAAGAAATGAAGTTCTAATTCTATTTAAAGCTTTTGGTATAAGAAAGTTAGTATTATAATTAGTTACAAAAAGACAAACAACATACGATTTTGTGAAAAATATCACCTTATAAAATATAATCATATAATTATTTTAAATAAATATAGAGTAGAAATTCTACTCTATATCTGATCTTTTAATAAATTTAAATTAACATTATTCTATTTCCATTTGTTGTTCTTTTCTTTCTTTAATGCATTGTATAATTTCCTCTGCAATTTCCAAAGGTTGTCTATTATTACCATATACTATCATAGTTGCTAATTCCTTATTGCATTGACTTTCAAAAAATTTTTTATTATCTCTTGTATTACCTGTTGATCTGCTTTTCATTATATCTAAAGATTTTTCTTCATCTATATCAGGGAGTAATAAAATGATATTTTTAAAAGGTTTTAGCATTAATTTAACTCTTTCAAATATTTCTTTATCATCATATACAGAATGTCCTGCACCAAAATCGACAATTCCATACGAACCATCTTTCTTTACTCTTTCTAATGTTTTTGAAATCATATAAGAATTAAATTCATCTGCATTTTTAAAATTTCTCATAAATCCAGTATCTCTTGCTCTATTTTCAATTCTATCTAGACATAATCTTTGCATTCCAGTCTTTTTTCTAATTTCTTCTGCTACTGTTGATTTTCCTGCTCCTGATGGTCCTATTAATATAATACTTTCTTCATACAATTTCTTACTATTTTTATTTATATTAGTAAATTTCTGATGTTCTTTTATTGAACTTTTTTCTTTATCTGAAATTTTCCATGAATTTTCTTTAGGTTTTTGTATAGAACTTGTTGCTGTAGTTTCTGCAATTTGTTTTGTACCTCTTAAATATAAAAGTAGTCTTTTTTTCAAATCAAATGCAAAAGGCTTTCTAGATGAATACATTTCCTCATGATAATAAATATCTGGTTTAACATCCTCGAATAGCTCTGGATTTTCTAGAATTTGTGTTGCAGTATTTAGCCATTCTGTAGAATTAGTTTTCATACTTCTATAGTCAACATATTTTCCTTTTATATAATCATCTGTAAAATTAGTTGATACTCCTTGTTTAGATAGAATTTTACCAATCTTTCTTGCAATATTTATATTTTCATCTGTTATTTTTAAAGTAACATATGCACTTTGAATTCCATGTCCAGAACAACAGAACATACTTGGAAGTCCATTTTTGTAAGATTGTCTTAAAAATTCTGTTAAATTAACATCTCCTTCTCCAAATTGTTTGAACATTTTTTCTCTATCTTCTTCTGTTAAATTTTCTAATTCTATATGTCCTGCTGATGGCTCTACATCTCTTTCCAACAAACTTATTATCCATGATTTAAATCCCATAAAGAAACCTCCTAATTATTTTATTAAGATAATTTTATTTTTAATAATTTGTCATATATTTTTTTACATTATTTCCCTTTAAAAAATCGTTTTTATAAATTTCATCTTTTCTTTTTTGACAAAAATTTTCAAGTTCTAATATTGCAATATCCACATTTTTTTATTTACTTTATCTTCACATACTTTTAGAGCAGTATTGATATATCCACATATTGCGCATGCAGTCATAGCTTTAAAATAAAAAATGGAAGTAAAGATTTTTTTAATTGGATTGATAGAAAACACCCGAATGATTTTAATCAAACGGGTGTGGCAAAATGCCAGGTACACCAAGCATAATACCAGGTTACTCAGTGTATGCCTCGTTAAGTATATCAGCAATTTCGTCCAGGCTTTCACAAACTGTTGCCCCCATACGAGTAAGACCTTTCTTGATTTTGCCGATTCCTTTGACCTGATTTGTCGGAAGTTCTCCAACAGTACAGAAGATCAGTTTGGAAGCATCTTTCGTTGCCTCTTCATGAATCTCCCAACCAGAGTAAGTTCCAAGAGCATCTCCAGTGATGACGAAGACATTAAATCTTGCCACTGGTTTGCATGCATCTTCACGTGCTGCATCAGCTTCGGTCCATTCCGCTACCTGCGGGTCAAAGTAAGGAACATTTGAATTGAGCTTTTCAATCAGCTCACTCCGCCAAGTGCTGTTAGCACAAGTTCCACCGAGGAATACACATCCTGCATAAAGAGTTTTGTTCATGTTGATTTTCATTGTAATCCTTTCCGCCCATATAGGACTTAACTACATTATCTGTAGTCTATTTATTCGTAGTATACACTGTGGTATCTAATAAGCATTATATCACAATTAACATAAAATGTCAAAAATTATCGTTCTATCAATTTTATATTATTTCTTTATTAAAACTTCCTCAATGCGATTATTTTTATTTTAATCTATTTAATAAAAATCCATAAAGAATTTTACTATCTGAATTTAATTTATATTTATAATTCTTGTCAAAGAATTATTCCATAGGTATTTAATAATATAAATACTCAAAACATTCGTGAGTTTTGCACAGTATAAAATCCATTGCTACCTATCAAACTAGAACTTTTGCCGAAATTACATAAAAAAATACAGGTTAGAAATTGCTTTCTAACCTGATATTTTGGTGCAGATGGCCGGAATCGAACCGGCACGGTTTATTCAACCGCAGGATTTTAAGTCCTGTGCGTCTACCAGTTCCGCCACATCTGCATATATTTAAACTGGTTTGCCCTAATGACAATAATTATTATAATATTTAATAAAAATTTTGTCAATAGAAATATTAAATTTTATTAAATTTTTTATTCTTCTTCTATATACAAATACATTAGAAGTTAAGAATATCTTAACTTCTAATAATTACATATTTCTATTTTATAAATTATTTGATGTTCCTGTATCATCAAATGGTATAAATTTATTTACAACACTGTTTGGTGTAACTTCCTCTGATCTAAATAACATAAATGATGTGTTAATTTTATTTTCAACAAGTTGCTCTACTTCATCTTGACTAGCATGTTCTGCTAAAACTAATTCACTAACTAAAATTTGTTTAGCATTATTTAACATTTTCTTTTCTCCAGTAGAAAGTCCTTTTTCTTTTTGTTTAAAACTTAGATTTCTAACTACATCAGCGATTTCATAAATATCTCCGCTTTTCATTTTATCCATATTTTCTCTGTATCTCTTGTTCCAATTTTTTTCCATTTCTGTTTCATCTTGTTCTAAAACAGTAAATACTTTTTCTGCTGCACTTTTATCTATTATACTTCTTACTCCAACTTCTTCTGCCTTTGCTGTTGGAACCATAACCTTAACCTCTCCTGGCATCTTTAATATGTAATAAGATTGTTTTTCCCCTAATATATCTTTTTCTTCTATTGAATCTATTGTACCAGCTCCATGCATTGGGTATACAATTTTATCTCCTACATTAAACATGTAAGTCACTCCTTTCAAGTATTTCTTTTATATTAGTTGGTATAGAAAAATCTAAATCTTTTATTATAATAATTTATCACATCAACTTCTAATATTATACTACAAAAATTGGTAAAAGTCAAAACTTTTACCAACCATTTTATATATATATAATTCTCCTATTGCTTGATATAACTAGCTTATACATAAAATAAAAATTTTTTTAATTTATTTATTTGTAGATCCAAATCCACCTAATCTTTCTCCTTCTGCATTATCATCATCAGCAACTAAATATTTTTGAAATACAGCTTGGCCTATTGCTTCCCCTTTTTTTACTGTAATATCTTCTTCTTTTATATTATAAAAAGCAAACATGATATGTCCATCATTATCTGGGTTTCCATAATAATCTTTATCTACTACACCTACACTATTTGCTAAAATTAATCCTTTTTTCTTTGGATTAGAACTTCTATTATATAACATTAATACCTCATCATCTTGCATATATGCTTTTAATCCTGTTTTTACAAGTGTTGGATTTGTTCCTTTTTTAAAACTAGGTATTACAACATCTTCTGCTGCTTCTATATCATATCCTGCAGAATATTTTGTTTTTCTTATTGGTATATTAATATCCTTATCTTCAAATCCTTTTGCTACTTCAAATCCACGTATTTTTTCCATTTTATTACTTCCTTTCATTTTTACACTGTTTGTATTTTTTCATACAATTTTTTAAAAGTCAAGTTTTTATCACAAATTATAATCGACAAAAATATAATATATTAGACATATTTCATATTGGAGGCTTTTATGAAAAATATAACACTAGATAAATTACCCTTAAATGAAAAAGGGTTAATAAAAGAAATAAATTGTGATGTAAATATAAAAAGAAGACTATTAGATTTAGGCTTAATAGCTAATACTCCTATTATTCCAGTCTTTAAAAGTGCTTCTGGTGATCCTACTGCTTTTGAAATAAGAAATACTATTATTGCTATTAGAAAAGAAGAATCAAGCTTAATTAATGTACTTTTTTGATTTTTTTTTCATTTTATGTTAAAATATATTTGTAACTTATTGTTTTTTTGCAAAAAAGGAGAAAATATATGAAAGAAAGATTCGTTTCAGCAAGTGGTTATTCATCTAAACAAGGAGCAGAACGTGTTCTGCAAAGAATCAGAGAAGCACATCCCGCTTCCTCTGGTTGGACCGAAATAGAAGCAGGATTTGAGCTTCATCCGGATGGATGGCATGCATATCGAGAGCATGAACATTCTGACAAATAATTATTAGCCTATCCAAATTACAATTGTAATATGGATAGGTTTTCTCCATTTATAATATATTTTAGTATATATCACTTATTTTGTTTTTATCATTCAACAAAAAAATTTTTTCACATATAATAACATTATCTAATTATATAGAGGTGATTATATGGGACTTTCAAGAACTTCAACTGGTACTAATCTGCTAAATGATGATTTTCAAGAGTTAAAAAATAAATGTGATTTTACGGTTGCTTTAGCAGGAAATCCTAATGTTGGAAAATCCACAATTTTTAATGCTTTAACAGGCATGCATCAACATACAGGGAATTGGTCTGGAAAAACTGTAAGTAATGCAGCTGGCGAACTTACTTATATGAATAAAAAATATTTATTTATTGATATTCCTGGTACATATTCTATAATGTCTAATTCAGAAGAAGAACAAATTGCTAGAGATTATATATGTTTTGGCAATCCAAATGCTACGGTAATTGTTTTAGATGCAACTTGTTTAGAAAGAAATCTTAATTTAGTTTATCAAATTATGGAAATAACAGATAATATAATAGTTTGTGTTAATTTGCTAGATGAAGCCAAGAAAAAAGGAATTGACATAGATTTAAATTTATTATCAAAAAAACTTGGAGTTCCTGTTGTCGGCACTACTGCGAGAAAAAAGAAAACTTTAAATAAACTTTTAAAAACAATAAATGATGTTTGTACAAAAAAAGTAATTCCAAGCCCTAAACCAGTTCAATATATAGACATTTTTGAAGAAAATATTACATTAATACAAAATGAACTACAAAAAGAATTTAATCTTTCACCTAAAATCTCTAAATGGATTTCTTTAAAATTGTTAGATGGAAATTTAGAAATAATAAAATCTATTGAAATAAATTTAAATATTGATATTACTAATAATTTAAAAATTAATAATAAAGTTTTAGAAGTTCAAAACAAATTAAAAGATTATGGCATAGATAACAGTAACTTTAATGACAACATTATTTCTAGTATTGTTATGCAATGTGAAGATGTTTGTGAAGAAGTAAATAAAATTGAAAATAATAATTATAAAAACTTTGATAGAAAAATAGATAAAATATTAACTTCTAAAAAATTTGGAATCCCTATAATGCTATTATTTTTAGGAATAATTTTTTGGATTACAATTATTGGTGCAAATTATCCCTCTCAATTACTTTCCAACATATTTTTATGGATTCAAAACAAATTATTAATAGGTGCAGAACAAATTAATATGCCTAATTGGCTTTCTAATATGCTAATTCTTGGAGTTTATCAAACTCTTACTTGGATTATAGCTGTTATGCTCCCCCCTATGGCCATATTCTTTCCTTTATTTACTATTTTAGAAGATTTAGGATATTTGCCAAGAATTGCTTTTAATTTAGATGGATTTTTTAAAAAAGCCTGTACTAATGGAAAACAAATGATTACTATGTGCATGGGATTTGGTTGTAATGCCGCTGGAGTTGTTGGATGCAGAATAATTGATTCTCCTAGAGAAAAACTTATTGCAATTCTTACTAATGCTTTTGTTCCTTGTAATGGAAGATTTCCTTTTTTAATAACAATTTCTACAGTATTCATTGCAGGTAGTTTTTCTGGATTTACCAGTTCTATAATATCTACATTTGTAGTTATATGTGTAATTTTGCTTGGAATTTTAATGACTTTATTTATATCCAAATTATTATCCAAAACAATTTTAAAAGGTGTTCCATCTTCTTTTGTTTTAGAATTACCACCTTACAGAAAACCTCAAATAGGAAAAATTATAATTAGATCTATACTTGATAGAACTTTATTTGTTTTAGGTAGAGCTATTTTAGTTGCAGCACCCGCAGGTTTGGTTATTTGGTTATTTGCAAATATAGGAATAAACGGTTCATCTTTTTTATATATTATAGCAAACTTTTTTGATCCATTTGCAAAATTAATGGGACTTGATGGATATATTCTAACAGCTTTTATTTTAGGTTTTCCAGCAAATGAAATTGTTTTACCTATAATCCTTATGTGTTACCTTGGTGGAAATTCTCTTTCAAATGTTGAAGATAATTTTAAAATTGGATCTATTTTATTACAAAATGGTTGGAATATTTTAACAGCTATAAATGTTATGATTTTTACAACATTACATTTTCCTTGTAGTACTACTATTCTTACAATAAAAAAAGAAACTGGTAGTTGGAAATGGAGTGCATTGGCATTTGCTCTTCCTACAATTTGTGGTATTATTCTTTGCTTATTTACCAATTTAATTTATAATATTATATTTATTTAATATAATTAAAAACTCTAATTATTAAATTTCTAATAATTAGAGTTTTTTATATTAATTTTTTAATTATTAATGATCTAATTCTTGAGGATTTCTAAAATCTTCATTTGCTTCTTCAACTGTTTGCTCTATAATTTCTTTACTATTCAATGATTGATCACTTTCCAAGGTTTCTTCATATTTTTTAATAGCAAGTTCTACAGCATCTTCACCTCTGTAACCTAATTGGTTTGCATATTCTCCCCAAGTCACATTAGTATTTGGAACAAAATCATCTGCATCTATATGCACATGTGAATCATTATATTGATTATTATCAACTAATGAAACATCTTCTTTTTCATCACATTTTTCATGAATTTCTGATCTATCCAAAGTTTTTTCTGCTTTTCTTATTCCTTCTGAAGAATCTTTTAAATATTGTCTTACATCATCTTTTATATACATATCTTTATCTGTTCTTAATTCTGTACTAATGTATTTTCCATCTGTTGGAGAATATTTAGAATATTTAATTTCATGTCCAGAAATTTCATCATTACCTATTTTTAAATATTCATTTCTATTTCCGTTTACAATTCTAAAACTCGCAACATTACTTTCCTTATTAACTCTACCATCATTATTTATTGTCAAATCTGCTCTTATTGGATCCATTCCAGTTCTTTCATCATCCACTAATACATCATCACCTAATGGTACTGCTTCTCCATTTTCTCTTATTACAGCAAAACTATATCTCTGACTACTATTTTTTTCTTTATATTTATTTAAAGAACTTGTACTTACAACTGCCAAGTATTTTCCATCAGTAAGTTTACTTCCATCAGGTAAAGTTATATTATTAATACCTAATTTATTTCCTAAAGTTCTACCTTCAATATTTTGACTCAAATTTGTTTTTTCTCGTATATCTAATTTTTTTGTTTCATCACTATCTATAACTTTATTTTCCTCATCATTGTCAATTTCCTGATTTAAATTTAATTTCTTATAATTTTCAATATCCTCAACTTCAATTCCTTGTTTTCTAGCAACTTCTTCTATAATTCTATATTCTTCTTTGGTTTCTGATAATGAAGTACCTTCCATTTTATCTAATTTTTCTATTTTTTCTAAAACATCACTATTTTTTTCTGCTACATTACCTGAAAGTGCCAATTGTTGGAAACCATTTTCAGCTGCTATAAGTTGCATATTTTCATCATAATATTTATACCAAATATTACCATCATTTTCTTCTATTATTGTAAAAATATCTTTTTCCTTTTCTTCTCTTTTTCCGTCAACTTCTTCAATATATCTTATTTTACCTAGATACTTTACATCATTTATTACTGTTTTTAATCTTCCTTCATTTTTAAAATCCTCATTTATTTGTTGTTGCCTTTTTTCTATTAACTTATCCATTTTTTCTAAACATTCTTTTTCATTCATATATATACCACCTTTTATTAAATAATTTTTCCAATTAAGTCATATTCATTTATGTCTATTATATCACATTCAATAAATTTATTTAATATTTCTTCTTTATTAATATTTCCATTATTTTTTATATATACTAATCCATCTTCTTCTGGAATATCAAACATTGTTCTACCTATAAAATATTTATTATCAAATGAAATATCTTCGATTAAAACAGTATATCTCTTTCCTATTTTGTTTTTTAAAATTTCATTTGCAATCTCATTTTGTTCTTTCATTATTTTATTATATCTTGCTCTTTTAGTTGAATGATGAATTTGGTTTGGAAGCCTTGATGCTGGTGTATTTTCTTCTTTTGAATACATAAATGTTCCTAATCTATCAAACTTTGTTTTATTAACAAATTCATATAATTCATCAAAATCTTCTTGAGCTTCACCTGGAAAACCAACTATTAAACTTGTTCTTAAAACCACTTCTGGTATTTCTTTTCTTATTTTGGAAATTAAATTTTCTATATACTCTTTTGATGTTCTTCTATTCATTGTTTTTAATATTTTATTAGAAATATGTTGAATTGGTATATCAAAATATTTACATATTTTATCATTGTTTTTTACAACTTCAATTAATTTATCTGTTATACCTTCTGGATAAGAATACAAAAATCTAATCCATTTTATATCATCTATTTTTACTAGTTCTTCTAATAATTCTGCAAGTTTTGGCTCACCATAAATATCTATTCCATATTTTGTTGTATCTTGTGCAATTACTATTAATTCTTTTATACCTTCTTTTGCAAGTATTTTTGCTTCTTCTATTACATCTTCCATTTTTCTACTTACAAAAAGTCCTCTTATATATGGAATTGCACAATATGTACAATTATTGCTACAACCTTCACCAATTTTTAAATAAGCATAGTTATTTCCTGTTGTTACGACTCTTTCAAAAAATTCATCTCTTGTTGGAAGTGGTAATTTTTTTACTTGTGATATTTTTGTTATTGTTTCTTTTTCTTCTTTATCTAAAATATCTTTTTCTACCAAATTATTAATCTTTTCCCATAATTTATTATATTCATCTAATTTTATAAATAAATCTACTTCTGGTAATGATTTAACAAGATCATTATAATATCTTTGAACTAAACATCCCATTGCAATTAAATATTTACATTTTTTATTTTTATATTGAGCCATTTCTAATATTGTATTTATCGCTTCTTCTTTTGCTGAATCAATAAATCCACATGTATTTACAACTATAATATCAGCATCTTCTGGATTATTTGTAATTATATATCCATTATTTTTAAAATGTCCTATTGCTATTTCAGTATCTATTAAATTTTTACTACATCCTAATGATACAAATCCTACTTTCATATTTCACTCCTATTATTCATTATGACTACATATATGTTTTCTTGTAAGTTCCATCAAATCTAATTTTGTAAACCCTTCTATTTGTGTTTTTGCTCTATCTTTATTTAAACATTCCTTAAGCAATTGCATTATTTTTTCTTTACTTTCATCTTCCATATCTATGTAATCTATTATTATTATTCCACCAATATCTCTTAGTCTTAATTGTCTAGAAATTTCTATTGTTGCTTCTTTATTAACTTTAAATATAGTATCTTTCAAATCTTTTTTTCCTGTAAATTTTCCAGTATTAACATCAATCGCTGTTAAAGCTTCTGTTTTGTCAATTGTTATAAAACCTCCACAATCAAGCCATATTTTTCTATTTGATATTCTTTCTATTTGATTTCTTATATCATACATATTTAATAAATCTTCATTTTCTTTTAATTCTATAAAAATTTTATTACCATTTTCTTCTTGAAATTCTTTTATTTCTTCATATTCATTTTTATCATTTACTATTATTCTATCTAAAGCTTTATCTACTAAATCTATAATCATTTTATGAACTATATTTTCACTTTTATATATTAATTTTTTCTCATTAGAATTCTTAGCACTTTCTAATATTTCTTTCCATTTATTAAATATATAATTTATATCTTGTATTAAATCTTCTTCATTTTTTCCACTAGCAGATGTTCTTATTACAGCTCCATTTCCTTTTGGTAAATTATTTTTTATTATATTTATTAATCTATTTCTTTCTGTCTTATCTTCTATTTTTTGTGATACAGTTACTATTTCTGTATTTGGCATAAAAACAATATATTTACTTGGTAAATTAATATGTGTTGAAACTCTCGCACCCTTTTTTTGGTTACTATCTTTTTTTACTTGAACCAGTATTTTATCATTAATTTTTATAACATCATTAATATTTTTATTTTCTTGTTTTTCACCTTTTTTTTCATCCACTTGTGGTAATATATCTTTTAAATGTATAAAACTATTTTTTTCTGTTCCTATATCTACAAACGCTGACTGCATTCCTGGTAATATATCTTTTATTATTCCAATAAATATATTTCCTTCATTTCTATTTGAATTTTTCTTTTCTTCGTATTGTTCAACTAACTTTCCATTTTCTACTAAGGCAATTGTTTTTAAATCTTTTTGCTTATTTACAATTATTTCTAGCATTTATCTTTCCTTTCACGTAATTAATTTATTTTATTCATAGCATTATCTATTCCATATTTTAATACATCTATTACTGCATCTTTTGCAATAGTTGTACCTTTATCTAATATAATTTTATCTTCATCAGAAATATGTCCTATAACATAATTTATTAAATCTTGTTTGTTTTCTGGTTTTCCAATACCTACTCTTACTCGTACAAAATCATTTGTTCCTAATCTTTGAGTAACAGATTTCATTCCATTATGAGTTCCTGGTCCACCTTTTTTTCTAACTTTTACAATTCCTTTTTCTAAATCTATATCATCATAAATTACAATTATATTATCAATTGGTATTTTATAAAAATTAACAAACTCTATTATACTATCACCACTTAAATTCATAAATGTTTGTGGTTTTAATAAAATTACTTTTTCATTTTCAATTATGCCAGTACCATATAACCCATTAAATTTACTTTTATTTACTTTAATATTATATTGTTCTGATAATTTATTTATTGTATCAAATCCCATATTGTGTCTTGTATTACTGTAATCTTCTTCTGGGTTTCCAAGTCCTACAATCAAGTACATTTTAATTCCTCTTTCTATAAAAATAGTTTCTTATATATTTTACAATATTTTTACAAATTTTTCAATAAAAAGGAACTTTTTATATAAATAACTTATTATATGCTCACACTATAAAATTAATTTATGAAAGATTAACCACATTATATAATGGATGTATTCAAGATTATAAAAATCTTGAGGTTAATTTTTTAAATATTAGTCCTTTCTTGCACAAAAAATAACTGTGCATTCAAAATTATTTTTTTGAATTTACACAGTTAATTTTTAACACTCTACCAAAATTCGTAAACGCATTTTGATAGCATAAGAAAATTCCTTACTAACGCATGAATCCGTTAGTAACTTTTATTCAAATTACTCTATTTAAAACTATTAGTTATTAAATTTCATAAAAGGTAAAAACGATTTACACAAAAATTTTTACAGTCTCGTACAGTCCTACATTAATAAAGTGAAACGCGCAATCCAATGCCGCTGATGCTGTCAGTCGTATCGCTGCGACCGCGGTTAGAAGCTGGATAGACGTGGCCGTAGCTGAAGCAAGCGCCTCCCCTATAGCTACAAGGAAAGCTGGTGTTGGTAGATTTCTCTAATGTCCATTCACATTCGTTTCCAGCAAAATCATATATATTCATTTTGTTAGTATCTTCACTTGCTCCTGTTGTTAATAATTGGGTATATGATGTATTACTATTTGTTTTACTTAATGTCACATAATTTTCTGTATCTGTACTAAATGGTGTCCATGTGCTTGATGATGAACTTGGTTTTGTATTATACTTTCCTCTTGATAATGTTATACTACTATCATTGTAATTTCCCCAACTTTTACTATCTTCTTTTATATAATATTGTGCTGTATTTGTAGTTGTATCCCAGTTACCTTTTACTTCTAAAAATTTACATACCAAATCCCATTGTATTCCATACATTAAACTACTTGTTTTATTTCCTGTAATCATTCCAGTTGCTAATTGCTGTGCTTCACTACAATATACATTATTATATGGTATCATATCTTTTTTATTTACTGCTTTTGGCGAAGTACTTGTTATTTCCGTCCTAGTATATCTTGCTAAACTTGTATCTGTATCACTACCTTTTATTCCTGCTTCATATCTTCCTATATAAAATCCTTTATTTGTATATATACTACTTAACATTTTTTTATAATTTGTATTATATTCATTATATGTTAATCCACATCCATTATTTAATGTTTTTTGTGCATCTTTTAATCCTTCTGTACTTGCTGTTACTAATGTTTCTCCATCCATAGCATACCATTCATCAGTCCAATATCTACCTTGCCCTTTTGAACCTTCTCTATAATCACTAGCATATACTATTAAATCTGCTTTTATATTATCATAATCTGTACTATTTGTTGCACTTGTAAATACTGTACTTGGTACTTCTACCCATACCCATTCGTTTCCATTAGAATCTACCATTACTATTCCTGTATCTTCATTTGTTGCTGAATCTATTGTTGAACCTTCTGGCTTTGCTGATGTTGCTTGTTCTATTACTGTTCTTGTATCTTCTGCTGGTTTCTTTGTTCCATAATCTATATTGGTGTCTTCATCTTTCTTATCATCATCTTTTCCTGTTATTTTTGATGTTATTGTTCCTTCTGCTGTTATTGTTACTTCATAACTTCCTTTTTTTACTGTCCATGGTAGGTTATTTTCTGTTCCATTTTTTGTTAT